>NZ_JAOCLL010000027.1:0-31061 GCF_029845285.1 Acinetobacter sp. GD03645
CACCGCGAGGATTTTTTATTTGGACTGTAAAAAGCTATAATTTCTTTTTTGCTTTTATTTAGATTTTTATGCCATTCACCATTGCCCATGCGGTTACTTTTGAAGAAGAAATTAAAAAAAGTCGTTTTCAGGCGATTGCTGCGGTTGTTGAAAATGAACAACAGGTCAAGGCCTTTTTAGAGCAGACCAAGGATAGCTCAACCACCCATCAATGCTGGGCGTGGAAGATTGGACACCATGTACGCTTTAATGATGATGGTGAACCCTCTGGAACAGCGGGACGACCAATTCTAGCGACGATTGAGGGCAATGATTTAACCAATGTGATTGTCATGGTCAACCGTTGGTATGGTGGAATCAAGCTGGGCACAGGTGGGCTGGTACGGGCTTATGGTGGCTGTGCTGGACAGTGTTTGCTATTGGCTGAGAAAATTGAGCTAATTGAGAAAAAAGCAATACAGTTTGCCTGCATGTTTAATGAATGGGCGATTATCCAGTATGAGTTGATGCAGCAACAGATTGAATATCAGGAAAGTTATACTGAAAATGGTGTCTTGATTGAGGCACGTGTACAAGTTCATCAAATTGAACCACTCAGGCATAAACTTCAGGACGTGACTAGAGGGCGTGAGCAATTACGTGTATTGGATGAATAGTGTTTGCACGCCCTCTCTTGCGAGTCTGCGGAACAGTGTTCCTTATTCTCAGGACGTGAGCAGGTCAAGATTGTTGAGGAATCTGTAGATGACTGATCCATTATTGAAGTATCGGGAGCAGCATAAACATCGTTTAAATTATATGCCCTGGCTATATTGGTCATTGAAGCCCAAACATCGGGAATGGGCGGAACAATGGCAGGCGGAATATCAAGCCTACCTGATGGAAATGGAAACGGTGGAGATTGGAAAGAACTGTTTTATTTCTCCTTTAGCACATATTTTTGCAGAGCGCGGGCGAAAGATTAGCATTGGTGACAACACCTTTATCGCGGCGGATTGTACCTTGCATGGGCCGTTGCAGATTGGTAGTGAAGTGGCAATCAATCACCACTGTATTTTAGATGGCGGACGTGCAGGCATTAAGCTGCATGATCAGGTTCGCATCGCGGCCTATAGTCATTTATATGCCTTTGATCATGGCATGGATTTAGAGCGTCCGATTTACCAACAGGCAGTAACTTCAAAAGGTATTGAGATTGGACTGGATGTTTGGCTGGGGGCAAATGTGGGGATTAAGGATGGTGTGACAATCGGCGATCATGCTGTCATTGGAATGAACAGTATGGTGACTAAAAACATTGAAAAGTATGCCATTGTTGCAGGTAATCCAGCGCGCTTGATCCGTTATCGAAAATAAGAAAATAGCATGAAAAAGTTCAGAAGATTCGATACATAAATTTAACCTATCCTGGTTTTATCTGTGTTAAGTTAAAAACAAGTACAAGACCTAAGGTGTTAAACCTAAAGAGAGGCGAACATGAACCGTGTCATTGCATGTATTGATTCTTCACCCTGTATTGAGGCTGTCGCTGAAGCAGCCGCATGGGTGGCGAAGCAAACGCAAAGAGAATTAGTACTGTTGCAAATCCTGGACTATTATCCAGCAAGCTATCATTTAGGTGAAATCAGCGGTGTCATTGGTTTTGAAAGTAATGCCATGCTGCTCAAGGAACTGGCCGAGCTTGAGCAAAAGCAAAGTGAACTCGCACTCGACTACAGCAATAATTTACTGAAACACATTTCTGAACTGATTGAAAAACAATATGGTTTAACCAGTACCAAGATTCAGGAAAAGGGCGATTTTCTTGAACAGAGCTTTAATATTTTAAAAGAGAATGATGTTGTCATTATTGGGCGTGTGGGTGAACGGGCGGCCGAGAAGAATAAGCCGATTGGCAGTAACGTGGAAAACTTTATTCGTGGTGCAAACTGTACAGTAATTACGGTAGGCGAGCATTTTGAAGCACCAAGACGTTTTATCTTTGCCTATGAATATTCACCGACCTGTCAAAAAATGCTGCAACGGATTGCCCAAAGTGATTTATTGAAAACACTGCAATGTCACTTACTTTATGTTGGTGATCATCCTGAAATGCTGACCGAACCTGAAAAGTATTTAAAGGATGCTGGTATAGAGGTTGTACCTGTCTACCGTTATGGAGATGTGGCACAAAATATTCTGGAATATCAGGCAGAGCATAAGATTCAGTTGATTGTATTGGGGGCTTTCAGCCACAGTAAAATCCATCAATTCTTTCTGGGTAGCATTACCACCACTATTTTCCGTAATGCCAATGTGCCTTTGCTTGTTGCTAAATAACCCGATGAATAAAGTCCTATTTCAAACAGTTGTGGATGAGGTTTCCGAGTCTCATATATTTCAGCAGGGATTTTATTTTGAACTCAGCTTAAGTAATTCATTTTTCTCCATATAGTTATCCGCAAATACTGTGGATAACTATATGGAAAAGCATTGTGGATAAATATAAATTATTGATATTAAATAATTAAAATTTTTAGGTTGTTTTTTAATCTCTATTTTACAATCGCAATTGCAAAACCATCATGGCCTTTTGACCCCACAGTTTGTAGGGCTGTACAGGATAAAAGCTTTGGATGATCTTTCAATGCCGTAAAGGCATCGCGAATACCTTCAATGCTTGGTTTCTTATTGTTTTCATCCAGAATTGCACCTGCACGAATGACATTATCCAGTACGATAATGGTGCCCGAATGGGACAGTTGTAAACTTAACTCCAGATATTCAGGATAACTTTGTTTGTCTGCATCAATAAAAATAAAATCAAAAGCTTCGCTGCCATCAGCAATAAGCTGCTTCATCACATCTGCACCACGACCTTTTTTCAGTTCGATCGTGGTGGGCATATTGGCATAATCAATGTTTTCCTGCGCCAGAATTACGTGGGTATCACGTCCCTCAACGGTCAGTAGATAACCATCTTCAGGTAAGGCCTTTGCCAGCCAAATGGTGCTATAAGCCGCAAAAGTTCCCAGTTCCAACACGCGCTTGCACTGATTCATCTGAATCAGCATTTGTAAAAACATACCTTGATTAGGTGCAACAGCCAAATGATTAGAAAAACCCTGCTGATCGGTATTGTCTAATGCATGTTGAAGTTTTGGATCAGTGGGAATTAAATGTGAATTGATATATTCATCAATGTCTGTCCACATCTGTTGCATAATCAGGTTTACCTATGAATCTGTTAGCTGCATTTTAAACATTTATATCCAGAGTGCAATTTGATTCGTTGTAAATGAAAAAAGTAAATTATTGGCTATCAATGATTGAACACATCAGTTGCCTTAAATGGCTTTGAATTTCTGGGGGTAGCTGAATAAATAACAAATCTATCGGCATATGTTGCCAGTTTGGTTGAACCTGTCCTTCATTTAAATACTCAGCCAGTAGGAAAATCTGTGATACGGAACAGTTAAATGCCTGTGCCAAATATTGGAGCAAGGCAGGACTATATCCTTGATTGCCATTCTCAAGATTGCAAATATTACTTTTTGAAGTGTTAGAGAAATCCGCAAGTTGTTGTTGTGACCAGCCCTTTTGTTTTCTCATATATCGTATTGCGTGACTTATATCCATAAGTTGATGTTATAAAAACCTATGGAATAGTAGGTATTGTAATACAATACAAATTAAGATTTTTGTATTGTTATACAATATTTTTGGCGTTTGAGATTTACTAAAATAATGAAATTACTATAAATAGCTTACTTTAAGTAATACCGAATAAAGCCTATGTATTAAGGATAATAAAGGGGAATAGGATGTTTAACCAAAAACTGGATAAAGAAGAATCAAGAGTATTGTTTGATGCTTTAGAAAAAACTTATCTGCAAGATTTATACGATTTAAGGGTAGAACAAGTCAAAACAGATGAGCTGGATTGTTTCTGCTATTCTGTGGTGGTGGCCTGTATTTTTAAATATCAGTCTGCTGAACAGGCAAAAAAAATAGTGGGGTATTTTACTGAAATTATGTGGGAAAAATATCATCCCAGTTTTACCCTGAAGTTAAAGCAGCGATATGCCGCTTATCAAGAATATTTAAGCCTGTATTTTTCCCATCAGAAAACAGCGGCAGGTTTGGACCCAGCCATGACCATGGGATTTATCCTGATGAGTTTTGCGGTCGAAAAGATGCAGCAGAATCATATCTATGTGGTGGAACTCACCACGATGATCCATAAAATGATCTTTGCATGTATCAATAAAATTAAAAGAAATAAAATGCTTGACCGAGGTAAGTTACAACTACAAACCGTCAATTAAATAAAAATGCTTCTTTAAAGGAAGCATTTTTCTGGCTCTAAAAATTACACATTGAACTGTTGCGGGTTAGGTCAGGCCCCCAGGTACGATAACCCTGGGTATCAATATGGATTTGTCCAGAGCTGTATAATCCTACACCCAGATTTAAACTTTGACCATGCTGGGTCCAGAACTGGCATAGTTTAAATTTGGTTTGTTCAATAAATGCATAGTCTTGAGGTTGGGGAAATTCAGGGCCAATGCGGAAATCAATTGCCGAGTTGAATAAATGCTTGGAAGAGCTTGCTCCGCCAGCGCATTGATTCAGGGGAAGATCACGGTAAACCGAAGTCACTTCAAAATCTGTCAAAATTTTGGCTGCAATCAGGTACTTAAACACACGCAAGGTTGAAAGTGAGTTGTTCCATAACTCACGGTTAGGCACCATATATTCAGAGCGTCCACATTTTTGCCAGTCCCGTGCAGTACGCAGTAATTCAAAACTTGGAATAATATGCGCCACATTGTTGCGTGTTAAAAACTGCTCATATTCACGCACACGTGCATAGTTCTCGCCCTGATTGAGCCAGATGCGATAAGAGGCGGGTTCAACCTTATTGGGAATGGGGCGGGTAATGGTCACTTGTTCCTGGGGAATATAAATTCTTTTTCCGATGTTGTTATTCTGGGTCACTTTGGTGGTCGAGCTGACACAACCCACCATCATCACAGGGATGATAAAAAATGAAAAAAGGCCCTGTAATTTATTTTGCATCATAAAAAAGAAATTTCACAAACGATAGGTGTATCATTTTAATGCAAAATAGCGCATGAATAATGATGCAATTGCAAAGAAATGTGTGATTCAGGTATAAAAAAGACCAGTAGAAACTGGTCTTTTTAATTATTTTTCTAAATACTGAAGCTTGTCTGGCTTACCGTTCCATTCTTCACGGTCAGCAGGCTGTTCACCGATTTGAGTGATGTTGTTGCCTGCCCATTTTTCTGATAATTCAGCATTTAATTCAATAAACACTTCCTGACCTTCTGGCAGTTCATCTTCCGAGAAAATCGCATTTGCTGGACATTCAGGTTCACACAATGCACAGTCAATACATTCATCTGGATTGATTACAAGGAAGTTTGGGCCTTCATAGAAGCAGTCTACAGGACAAACTTCAACACAATCTTGATACTTACATTTAATACAATTTTCGGTGACAACAAATGTCATGGCGGCAGCTACCTAAAAAATATGGTTTTCATTTTGAATAGCGTATTTTAGGCAAAAAAGACCGATAGAAACAATTCCTTTTATTGATATTTATTATTCGTATCAATGAAATGGACTTATTTATATGACTTTTGTTGATAATAAGTCTCAACAACAGGGTCAATCGACTTATTTATGCTTTTTCTTTAGCCCACCGCCATCTTGTTTGTTGACCGTTGCCCAGGCAATACGTTCAGCATCTTCCTGAGAGCGCCCTTGATCCAGTTCGCTTTCCTCAATATGCTTCGCCTGCCTTTTTTGTTTTGCTGTATAGGCAGATTTATCTCCACGTGACATAACGATTTCCTCTTTAACGGATAATAACTAAAAGAAATAGCACTGTTCTAGGAAATGGTGGGTGAGCAATTGTTAGGTTTTAGCAGGGCTGTGTAAATAAGCTCCATCATTACAGATAGAGCTTATTTTTGATGGATTAGCTCTCAACAGTTTGAGCTGTCTTGGATAATGCCTTTAATTGATAAAGCTGTTCTAGTGCCTGACGTGGGGTTAATTCATCAACATCAATGTTTTGTAACAACTCCAGTGCAGGTGAATGGGCTTGCACTTCAATGATGCGCTCAACAACGTGGGTTTCGATTTCATTGTCAATTGCGCTGAATAAATCAGTCTGTACAGTATTTTGCAAATGCTGGTGCTGTTGCTTTTCCAGAATCTTTAAACGTTTTTGTGCTTCTTTGATGACATTGGCTGGAATACCCGCCAGCTTTGCCACCTGCAAACCGTGACTCTGACTTGCTGGACCATGCTGAACCTTATGCAGCAAAATTAAATTGCCGTTTAATTCCTGCGCTGTAACATGATAGTTATCAATACCTGCTTCACTACCGAGTTCAGTCAATTCAAAATAATGGGTTGCAAACAGGCACAGGCATTTCACACGTTTGGTCAAGTCAAGTACACATGCCCAAGCCAGAGATAAACCATCGTAGGTACTGGTACCACGACCAACTTCATCCATTAATACCAGAGATTGGCTGGTGGCATGGTGCAGAATTTGCGAGGTTTCCGTCATTTCCACCATAAAGGTGGATTTACCTGTAGAAAGGTCATCGGCTGAACCAATACGGGTAAAGATACGGTCAATCGAACCCAGCTTCGCAGATTTTGCAGGTACGAAACTGCCACAGTAGGCAAGTAGGCTAATCAGTGCTGTTTGACGCATGAACGTTGATTTACCGCCCATGTTTGGCCCTGTGATAATGGCCATACGATGCTGGGGATCAAGAAATGTATCATTTGGTGTAAAGGGTGCCTTATTTAAGGCTTCAACCACAGGATGGCGACCACCCTGAATCCTGATACTGGTTTCTGGGGTAAATTCAGGTCGAGCCCAGTTATTGAGACGTGCCTGATGGGCAAAATTGGCGAGAACATCAATATGGGCAATTGCTGCACTCATCATTTGTAGATGGGCAATGTTTTGGCGCAACTCATCCAATAATGATTCAAACAGGAGTTTTTCACGCGCCAATGCACGGGATTCGCTCGAAAGCACTTTATCCTCAAAGCTCTTGAGCTCTGGTGTGATATAACGCTCGGCATTTTTTAAGGTTTGACGGCGAATATAGTCGGCAGGTGCCTGCTCGGCCTGGGCGCGTGTCAATTCAATATAATAGCCACTGACACGATTATAGCCAATTTTTAGGGTATTGATGCCTGTCCGTTGACGTTCCTTAATTTCCAGGTCAATCAGGAACTGCCCAGCATGATCACGAATTTTGCGTAACTCATCCAGCTCATCATCATAACCCTCGGCAATGACATTACCATCACGCAACAGCACAGGTGGGTTCTCAACAATCGCCGCCATTAAATGCTGGTGTAGGCTCTTAAAATCGCCAAGTTCCTGATCAAGTTGAGTCAATAATCTGGAATGCTGTGTTTTTAAAACAGGTGTTAAAGCGTGACGTAAAAAAGGAATCTGCGCACATGCCTGACGAAGCTGGACTAAATCACGCGGACGCGCACTGCCAAGCGCCACACGGCTTAACACACGCTCAATATCCCCAATTTCTTTCAATACTAGCCGCACAGGTGATTCATGATAGCCTTTTAATAGTTGTTCAGTGGCATCAAGACGGGCATCTAAAGCTGCTGTGTCACGAATCGGCTGCATCAGCATTCGGCTCAGTAATCGTCCGCCCATTGCTGTTTGACAGTCATTAATCAATTGAAATAATGAGGTGCCATGATCAAACAGGGGTTCAATGATTTCCAGATTGCGGCGTGTAATTGGGTCAAGCGCAATAAAGTCGGTACTTTGCTCAATCTGAATGGAGCGGATATGTGGCAAGGCTGTTTTTTGGGTTTCTTTGGCATAATGGATTAATGCCGCCGCCGCCGCTTTTGCCAGTGGAATCGGGTCCAATCCAAAACCTGACAAGGTCGAAACTGCAAACTGGTCACATAGGGTCTTTTGTGCATTATTTAAGTTAAAATCAACGTTTGGACGTTTGGTAATTGGACATTCCAGATTTTTCTTAATCTGTTCAATGATGTTTTGGTCAATCAGGTCTTCATCAATCAGGATTTCACTTGGCATTAAACGCGCAAGTTCAATGGGAAGCTGTTCAGGTTTGTAGTCTTGTTGTTGAACCTTAAAAATACCCGCACTTAAATCAAGTAGGGCAAAACCAATCTTATTTTGCTGAATACAGAGCGCCACAAGGTTTGAGGATTGGTAACTGGTGAGTAGGGCATCGTCAGTCAATGTGCCTGGGGTGAGAATACGGACGACTTTACGTTCCATTGGTGCTTTACCGCGAGAGCCTGCACTCTCGCCCTCGCCAACCTGTTCACAAATGGCAACTGTACGACCAGCTTTAACCAAACGGGCAAGATAACCTTCGGCAGCATGATAAGGTACGCCCGCCATTGGGATTGGTTCGCCGTTGGTTTTACCACGATGGGTCAGTGTAATGCCTAATAGTTTGGCAGCAAGATGGGCATCTTCAAAGAATAATTCGTAAAAGTCGCCCATACGGTAGAACAATAGCGCATGTGGATAATCCATTTTGACTTTTAGGTATTGCTGCATCATTGGGGTATGGTTGGAAAAGTCTGCTATGCTATTATTATCTTTCATTGGTATTAAATCCTTTATTTTCAATGTGTTTAATAGTATATAACATAAACAGAGTATCCGAGGGTGTTGGATGAAATCTAACCAAATACAGCCTAAGCCAAAACATTAGTGTAGGTTTTAGTGTAGGTTTTAGTGTAGGTTGTTTTAGTTTAAACTAGCCATCATTCCTTATCAATATTGGAAAATGGACAGCTTGAAAGGATAACAAATAATTCAATCTTCTTGTGAGGTTTAAAGTGGTTCGCTCAATAGATCAACAAACGACAATAAAAAAAGCACTTTCAGCGAAAGCCATTGAGAAGATGAAAGTGGGTGATCCTGATAAAGCTGATGTCGGTGAGTACACAGGATTACGGGTACATTGTGGCAGAACTGGAATGAAAACTTTTTTCTACCGTTATCGTAGTCCTGTGGATGATTCCATCAAACAATACAAGATCGGAAATTTCCCTCAAGTTACACTGGCAGAGGCAAGGATAGAACTCACTCGTTTAAAAGCTGAACGAAATCAGGGAATTTGTCCAAAATATAAAAAAGAGCAGGAAAAGCTTCAGCAACAGATTGAACAAGAGCTTGCACAAAAAGATATGTCTCAACTCACTGTACACCAAATGATAGAGATGTATTTAACTGAGGTGATTGAAGATCACTGGATTACTGATCCTCGAACGGGCGAAAGGAAAAAGGTTTTAGGTGTGCGAAAACCTAAAGGTCAGTCTGAAACACGACGAACCCTGTATGGCGATGCAGTACGGGTTTTGGGTAATCGTATTGCTTTGGAAGTTACCCGAAAAGATGTGGTGGCTTTAACCAAGGAAATTATTGATCGTGGTTCTAATGTGCAAGCTGGACGGGTATTGTCCGAGTTGACATTAGCTTATGAATACGCCATTGGGTTAGAGCGATTCCCTGCCAATTTTGCCAATCCTGCATTATTGGCCAAAATGAGTATCAAGCAGTCAAGATTAAAAGTAACGTCTAAAAAGGGGACGAGGGTTTTAAATGATCAGGAACTAAAACGTGTATTGGCCTGGTTGCCCACATCAGGATTTACTACCCATCAAAAACATATCCTTTATTTAACGCTATGGACAGGTTGCCGTACTGGAGAATTGTGTGATGCTGAATGGCGGGATTTTGATTTGGATCAAGGAACATGGCATCTAAAAGCTTCTAAAAATAGTACTGAGCGTTATGTTCAGTTATCAAGGCAATGTGTCAATTTTCTACGGAATCTATATAAACCAGATCAGGAATATTTATTTGCTTCAAATCGAACAGGGCTGCCTATTCAGCAAAAGTCTTTAAGCGAAATGAAATGGCAATTAAAGAATCCAGAAAAAGTTCAAACCAAATATCGTCCTGAACAGCTCTGGTTAACAGATATAAATGACTGGAATCCACATGATTTACGTCGAACTGTGAGAACAGGTTTATCCAGATTAGGCTGTCCTACAGATATTGCAGAAGCAGTTTTGGGACATTCCAAAAAGGGAATTGAGGGAACGTATAACCTGCATAATTATGAAGCCGAATGTGCGGAGTGGTTGCAGAAGTGGGCGGATCATTTGGAGAAGCTAATTTAAGTAATAAAAATTGATGAGATAAATCCGTCTTAATTGGCGGATTTTTTATGCCTAAAATTTAAGTAAATTAGATAAATTTAAGAGTATAAATTTAAAATTTATAGCATTAAATTGAATTGATAAAACAGATTTTTTTACATATTTTTAGTGATTTTAATCTGAATTTTTTGGGAAATTTTATAGTTCTAAACTTGTATTTTAATTTTATATCATTAATATAAAAACAAAGACTTATCCACTTTATTTTTTGATTTAAAGTTGAAATGACATGAAAAAAGATAATTTCTATAAAATTCTTGAATTGTTATATGAGAGTATAAAAATCATTGATGCTGAAAATGGACAATCTTTAGAGCTTGTGAATGCTTTGCATGTCTATCGACTGGTAGAGGAAGTAATCCCTAAACTTTTAAAAGGCTATGATCTTGAGCAAGGCTGGGTCGTCAGTGATACCAATAAAGTACAAGTCAACCGCCTGATTACTGCGCTGAAGAAAGTACAAACTTTTCCTAGACCACATTGGAAAGATATAAATCGTAAGACATTTTCTGAACTGGGGCAGTTTCTGGAATTTGTAGAATCTATCCAATACAAACGAACAATTAAAAGAAAATATAGCGATATTGTTCTAGTCGATGAATCTTCTAGGGGCTGGACATTGAATAAGGAAGATCATGCTGAGATGTTTGTAAAGGCATATCTGGACTACCGCTATAAAAAGCAAAGAGAACAATCACCCTCTGATCAAGAGCAAGATGCGATAACTCAATTGTGGAGCGCATACCAAGATGATGCACTTGAACTAAAGGCTTTAGATATAAAAGCAGATGTTTCTTCACAATTGAAAAAGGCAGGGATGCTGGCTATTGTGGCAGCCAAAATTGTTATTAGAAAAAATGATCAACGATCCTCACAATTTGACGAGATGATTGCTGATAAAGCTAATTTACTGAATGTTCTTGGTGGTGATCAAAATATCATCAGGATATTCTATAAACCATTCCTAGAGACCAAGGAAACGCTTGCGTATTATGCGGTGTTTTTTATCCAGTCAGTATTCTATCTGGATGAGAATTCTTTTATTAAGCGTATCAGTACAAGACTTGGGGAGTATATTGCTCAAACTTTTGAACTATCAGTTAACATCCATATCCAAAATCTGAATCCTGTTTTGGGCAAAAATCTTATGCCTGAACCTCAAAAAAGAGATTTTCTATTGGTTGATGGCATAGAAGAAAGTTGGGAATTCGTTGAGCAGACGTTACTTGAGTTTTCATATCAACTGGAGAAGTTTGGAAGGTTTAGAGTAGATTCTCTGAATCAGGTAATGGAGCCTTATGTTTCTGTTGTAATCAATAAGGTTCGTGCTATTGAATTAAAAGCAGGTACTTTCCTCATTGAGCCTGAATTAACCTATTTCCATGCTAATCAGATTCAAGAGCATATTCCTCATCTTTTGTTTTTTTCTACAGGACAGCGTTCAAAGTATATTTGGGACATGATGCACTTGTCTAATCATGCAAGAGAATATATTGCAAGAATTGCTGTCATTTATCAGGAAAATTTTGCTGTATGGAAAATGCAAAAATATCTTGAATTGGCGATGTTTATCGAAATTTTTATGATGACAATGAAAGAGAGTGCGCCTAATGCCTTTTATTCTTTTGCATCAAGTGTGCGTGAGACATTGAATCGAGGTATAGAAAATCGTATTAGCCGACAACTGTTACAATTTGCTGTGATTTTCAGGAATCAGTATCAACTCAATTTATTACAGCAGAAGCTTGAAACTAGGATTATTTCACGTACATTGAAATACTTTTTTCATATCTATGCAGAACAATTACGAAGTCAGGGTAGCAGCACAGTTGTACTTGAAAGTATTTTAGCTGCTAATCTAAACGAAAGGGATATTCAGAAAAGTTTGGATGAGCTTCTAGTCCAGTATAGGTTTAATCAGCCTTTATTTTTTAAACCCGAGGTCCGTCAGAAGCCAGCAAAAATTCTCGGTGAAAAAAAGCGGATCAGACTTTATGCCCAAATCGTTGAGCCATCTTCCATACAAAGTATAATTTCACCAATCCATCTTCCTAAAAATTCTGCTGCATCTAGGTTGTTAGCTACGAGGCTTTCTGTCCAACAGCAGAAGAATCAACCTATTCAGACCTTAGGACAGAATGACAACGTTCCTTATAAACTGATACATATTCAGCGGCATATCACTCGGTTAGGAAGAGTTGAAAAAATATTAAAACAGGCAATGAAAACTGATGTGGTGATCATACGTTGTTTATTTTATTGTGATGTCAATAAAGCAATGGATTATGCCTATTTTTCTAAAATATTTTCTACCATGTTGCAGGACAATAAAAAAAGAAAACCGATCTCTGATATGGCAGCGTATCTTGGTTATTGGGAGGGACGAAAGAGGACAAGCCAAAACCAGATTACCGATTATGCAGCGAATGTGGTACTGATGTTTAAATCGCAGGCATTGCTGGAATATCCTGATTTATTTGCTCAACTGGAACGTAACTGGCGTTCAGCTTGTCAGAAAGTTGAAAGGGATTGTGATCCTGAGATCAGAATACAAGGCAGAGTGGATAAATTACAGATAGCTCAGACATTGCCAGAACTCCAATGTCATCAGTTGTTGGTGGAAACCACCCAAAAAACATTAGCCAAAAATATTGTGAATTATCTTGCCAGTTATATGGTTTATCAGGATTTGTTGGATGATGAGATTTATCAACAATTACCAAAATGGTTGATCAAGAAAACAACTACAACCAACAAGCCGAAAGCAAAAAAATCGGTAATGAAAAAATTATAACTTTAGCTTCCATTTCGACCTATAAAATCATGCCAATTGGGGTGATTTTTTTCTATTTACTATAGAAGTAGAGATCACTAATTTTTAGGCGTGATAAAGGATGGTTTTTACTCTGATTTCTACTGGGATATATATTTAATATATTATTTATTAAATACTTAAATGTATGTGTGCCATCACCATAACTAAGATGATGATGGATTGTCATTAGAAGAATAATCAATCAATTGATCCAAATTATAAAAATACAGAACCAGCACTCCTATGAAATTTACCATAGGAGTATCTTCACATGAACGAAGCACAAACCCTTATTAATCTTGAAAAATTCATGTCATCAGTTTGTAGACGAGACTATCACTGGGAAGACTTTGCACCTGATTATGAACAGTGGCTGGATGATGCTAGGGCTATCTATGATGAAGAACTTGAATATAGTCCTTTGATTCAGGCTTATTTTGACCTCATGCCTGAACGGATGGATTGGTATGATCAGAATGTTTTTGATAACCATCGTGTCTTTAAGGATTTTCAAACAAGTCTTGGAATTCGCCAGAAATGTTTCCTACATGATTTTGCCGATAAGGTCGAGGATAACCTAGATGAACTTTTAACCTATTTTGATCAACTGGTTAAGAAACATTGTAAATTGTTACTGGTACGGGTGGATTTATATTATTTATTTGAGCATAGTCCTACTATTCGGCAATTTGATCGGGATATTAAAAAGCTGGTCAACCGCATTCAGAATAGGGACAGGATGTTCAAGAATCAGGTGGGCTATGCCTATCGACTGGAACAAGGCGGTAAAAGCAAAGGTTATCACTGTCATTTACTGGTTATTTATAATGGTTCTGATTGTTATCGGGATGGTTATTATGGACAGGAAATTGGTGAATTATGGCGAGATGAAATTACACGAGGATATGGTTACTTTCATAATGGCAATCACAGTTCGCATAAAAAATACTATGAATCATTAGAGCTGCTGGGCATTGGTAGAATTGACCGAAAGCTTAGCAAGAGTATAAAGAATGCTCGTAAAGCCATTCGATATTTAGCGGATTCAAAAAAGAATAACCAATACTTACGAGTTCGCCTAAATAAAATGAGAGAGTTCAGCAAAGCAGTGTTCAAGCCATCCTCTCGCTTTCAGTCCAAACGTTGATCCCAAAAAATCACAGATATATATCATTAACATGAAGATTGAATGTTTTCTTTTTCCCTTACATTCAAAAGTATAGGCTTACCCATCGGTAAGCCTTTTTTTCATTTAATGAGGTCTATCTTATGAATATTACATGTCCATATTGCTATTCAGCCAATGTTAGCCATGCCACCACACAGCCATCAGGCAATAACAGTTTTTCATCTATGGCAGGTGCAGGGATTGGTGCAAGCCTTGCCAAGAGTTTGCCTACACCATTTTCACCATTATTGGGAGGATTGGCGGGTGCAGTGGTCGGTGGCTTGATTGATAGTCTGGTTCAACCCTCACAACCACAGCAGCCTACCGTTTATTTCCATTGCAACAATTGCCAGCACAATTTTAACTAGGGACAGGAGAAAATTATCATGGCACATCAACTTGAACAAATGGCGTATGTCGGTGCAACTCCCTGGCATGGTCTGGGTAATCAGCTTACGCAGGATCAGCCGATTGAAGTCTGGGCGCAGCAGGCAGGCATGGACTGGCGGATTGAATCATCAGATGTCAGCTACATGGCAAAGAATGAACGTGGACAATCTATCATTCTGCCGTATGAGGAACAACGTGTTTTATACCGTTCAGATACGCATGCACCTTTATCTGTGGTCAGCCAAAGATTTCAGGAAGTCCAACCCAAAGAAATCCTTGAGTTCTATCGTGATTTGACGGAGCAATCAGGCTTTGAACTGGAAACCGCAGGTGTATTGAAAGGTGGCAAGAAGTTCTGGGCGTTGGCACATACAGGACAGAGTACCGCTTTAAAGGGTAAGGATGTCAGTAACGGCTATATTTTATTGGCAACTGCGTGCGACGGTACACTTGCCACAACGGCACAATTTACCAGCATCCGTGTGGTGTGTAACAACACTTTGGCAATTACTTTACGCAATGGCAGTACCAGTGCAGGTGTGGTTAAAGTTCCACATAGCACTCGATTTGATGCGGAAAAGGTGAAACAGCAACTCGGTATTTCGGTTCGTGCATGGGATGACCACATGTATGAAATGAAGCAACTGAGCCAGCGTAAAGTCACGCAGCAGGAAGCCGCAGCCTATTTTGATGCCGTGTTTAACAATACCAGTCTCAGTATTGCTGAACAGGATGACAGCATTATCCAGTTCTACCGCAATGTGGCAAATGAAGCGAGTACGACCAATAAAACCGAACCCAATGGACGAGCCATGTCTAAGGTCATGGATATATTTAATGGTCAGGGACGAGGTGCGGAACTCAGTTCAGCCAAAGGTACAGCCTATGGCTTGCTGTGTAGTATCACCGAGTTTGTCGATCACGAACGTCGAGCCATGAGTACTGATCATCGACTGGATTCAGCGTGGTTTGGCACAGGTGCAGCCATTAAACAACGGGGACTGGAACAGGCGTTAAGAATGGTGGTCTAACTTGAGTTGGTTTTAGAGCCAGTCAAATTAGCCTAAGCAAATTATCCATTGCTTAAACCCTCTGTTTACCTCTACCCAAAAACTCCCTTTTGCCACATCGCCCTGATGTGGCTTTTTTTTATGCTGCAATTTTAATTTTTACAGACATGGAGTATCTAATGAACCATATTGCTGAACCACAAACCAGTAAATCCACCGTATATTTACCATCGCCACCACAATCAGCTAAACCCCATCGTTCCCATGCCAAACGCTTTGCCAAAACCAAAGGTATGAGCCGTGAACAATGGTTACAGGTACGCAAACAAGGCATTGGCAGTAGTGATGCCGCAGCAGCCTGTGGGCTGAATCCCCACATGTCGATGCTGGAACTGTGGATGATTAAAACAGGTCGGATGCAGACACAGCCTGATCAACCAAATCAAAACAGTTATTCACCCTTATATTGGGGCAACCAGCTTGAACCTTTAATTGCCAACTATTACCAACACAAGACAGGTCATAAGGTGCGTAAGGTCAATGCGGTGTTACAGCATCCTGATCCTGACAAACACTTTATGTTGGCAAATTTGGACTATGCCGTTGTAGGCTGTGATGAAGTGCAGGTATTGGAATGTAAATCTGTCGGTGAATGGGGTACAAAACTGTGGCGTGATGGAGTGCCTTTATACGTGATTATTCAGGTGCAGCATCAACTTGCAGTAACAGGCAAACAGGCAGCCCATATCTGTGCCTTGATCTGTGGGCATGAAGCCAAAATCTTTAAGGTTGAACGCAATGAAATTGTCATTAACCGAATCATGGCTTCTGAACGGATATTCTGGGACTGTGTGGAAAGTGATACGCCACCCAGTGTTGATGCCAGTGAATCAGCCGCTAAAGCCCTGCAACTGCTTTACCCACAACATACCCCTTTACAATCCGTTGATTTCTCTACATTGGAGGGTGTAGATCAATTATTTACTGACTTATTGCATGAGGAAAAACAACTCACCGACCATCAAACCAAGTATGACTATCTCAAGCATCGGATTCAGGCATTAATGAAAGATGCTGAGAAAGCCATATTCACTCAAGGTACTGTGACATGGAAAAAATCAAAGGACAGTGTGGTACTGGATCAAAAGGCATTGTTACAGGCACAGCCTGAACTCCTGAAACAGTATCCACAACCCCGTCAGGGCAGCAGACGATTTAATGTTTATCCTGCAACAACCTAAATCACCTGACTAAACCGTTTTAGACCTATTTCCATCACACACCACATCAACCCATTTTATTTCCCTAAATTTAAAATTTGTGCAAAGCCACCCCGTTTGCCCTTTCTCCAGTGATGAAGAAAGGGCGGTGGAGCAGCTTTGCATGAAACACTTGAACATCGCACTACAATTTCTCCCATGACCGAATATTCAACAGGTTTTTTTATTTCATCAATCTTGAGGTGAGGGAGAGGTGCATTCAATGGATTTGGGGAATCCGTAAACAAATGCAATAAAGGATAATCACCATGATTAAAGGTTTAGCAATTACCCCACCTGTGTTGGGGCGTATTAGTATTGGCAAGATCGTCGAAAAGAATGGCAAGCGACTACCTGAAAAGGATGACCAGTTTACTATTACCAGTCAGATTCAGACTAAGGATGGCTGGGTAAAACATCCACTGGATGAGCAGCTTCGGACAAAGGCACAGAACGGCAAACTTCGTACCATTCCAGTCCGTATGATCTTTAATGAACCTGAACTCAATCTTCGGGCAGAGTACAGTTTATTTGACCGACAAACAGGACGTTTAATTTGCTCAGGCAATGGAGAAACCTGTCAACGTCTTGGTCAAAATGGGATTGAGCAACATCCATGCCCATCACCTGACCTATGTCCACTGGCACAGGGCGGACTGTGCAAGCCTTATGGTCGGCTGTATGTTAATCTGGATGAATCGGATGAGTTTGGCACATTCATTTTTAGAACCACTGGCTTTAACAGTATTCGGACACTGGCGGCACGGCTCAGTTATTATCATGCGGCATCAGGAAATTTACTGTCATGTTTGCCTTTGCAACTGACCTTACGAGGCAAAAGCACCACCCAAAGCTACCGTACCCCGATCTATTATGTGGACTTAACTTTACGTGATGGCGTGAATTTACAGGAAGCGATTAGCTCAGCCAAGCAGATAGATGAACAAAGCAAGGCAGCAGGCTTTTATCAGGAGGCTCTGGATTTTGTTGCAAGGCAGGGCTATGGCAATGCGAGTTTTGAGGTGGGTGGTGATGAGGGGCTGGATATTGTGGAGGAGTTTTATAGTGACCAGCAAAATGCTGTTGAGGTACAGCCTGATCCAACATCTACTCAACAAGTATTGGATGATGCTACAGGCATCAAACAGGGACTTCGGCAAAGTGTAAGGGCTGTAAACTAGGCTAAGGCTATTGGCAGAAAAATACAGAACTCGGGTTTGTATTGAGAGAAGCACCTCTCAATCACAAACTGGGAGTAATAACATCATGTCAACTATTGAATATCAATATCAAGTTCTTAATATCACTGCTGTGATTGGAATTACGGCTTTAAGTCGTTCAACCATCTACGCTCTCATTAACCCCAAATCTGACTACTACGATCCAGATTTTCCTAAGCCTATCCATTTGACTCAGAATCGAGTTGGTTGGTTATCACAGGAAATCAATGATTGGCTGGAGTTAAAAATCGCTCAGCGAGAAAAATAAGGGGAAAATGATCCCCTTATTTTTTTGTTGTGGATGGAATTGAAAGATGTTTCTACCTAAATTGGGTAAGCAACTATTTTTTAACAATACGAATTTTATTTTCACTTGATTGAAAAAAGGGACACAACCTGTCCCTAGCATGAGGTAGGCTGTTTGAAGTTTAAATTTCTGGATGTTCTGATGAGATATGTTTAAGGACGAGTTCTAGACCTGTTCTTGGGTCAAGTTCAAGAGCAATACAGTATTGTGCGTATTCAACCACATCTAAACGTCTGTCTCCCTCTTCAACTCGTTGTACAAACGAATGGGGTTTATTCATACGTTTAGCAAGGCTACGCATGGTCAATTGTTGGGCGAGTCGCTGGGATTTTAACCAGTCACGAAGTGCCACCATTTCATTGGTGTAGATGCTTTTTGTCATTGTATCTATTTACGGTACATTGACGCTTGTACTCAAATTGAGTACATTGTGGTAATGTTTATTTTTAAAGATTATTTTTTATTGATTTTTAGGATTTGAGAAATTGATCTTAGATGTAAAAAATCAGTAATTTTTAAAAAAAGGGACACAACCTGTCCCTGTGGCAGGATAGGATGACTGATTATTAATCTTCGGAGGCTGGTTCAGCAGATGAGGATGAGTTTTTTAGTACAGCATCTATACCCGTATGAGGATCAACACCGAGGGCAGTACAGTACCAAATATATTCAATGACATCTAAACGGCGTTCGCCCTGTTCAACTTTATATATAAATGAATGAGGTCGTGCCATACGTGTAGCAAGATTGTGCATGGTGAGATTTTGTGACTTACGCTGGCTTTTAAGCCAGTCCTGTAAGGCAAGCATTTCGTCTGTATAGATACTTCTTGTCATCACGCATATTTATGATATATTTCATTTTTGACCAAAATAGGAAAATGTATTTTGTTCAAATAAATATCGTTAAATGGACACAACCTGTCCCTCGAAAAATGAATAATTGCTGTAACGTTAGAAATAAAAATCGCAGGTTGTCATGCAAAAGGATACGCAAAATAAAAATGAGACTTTAGCCAATCGTTTGATTGATATTCTTACAAGGCTAAACTCAGGGGAAAAATTAACCATCAATATGCTTGCAGAAAGCTATGATGCCCATCCAAAAACCATCCGACGTGATTTAGTACGATTGGAAAGCTGTAATTTACCTATACAAAAAGAGGGAAAATATTTTTATTTAGACTCAACCTATTTAGGTAAATTAAAACTAAAAGATATTCAGTGCTTTGCCCAAATCTCAGGAATTCGACATTTATATCCTAAGCTCGACGTTTCATTTATACGAGAGCTTTTAGATAGTCGTGTCTATGATGCCAAAGGTTATTTTGTTGAAGATGCCTCACAGTTTAAAGCCTTATTTGAAGTATTTGGTGAAGCGATTCGTAAGCATCAACAAATAGGTTTCCTTTATAAAGGTGAACCTCGTGTCGTTGAGCCTTATAAATTAGTTCATCATCATGGCTGTTGGTATTTGGCAGCAGTGCGTAAAGGTGTATTGCGAGCCTATCGTTTAAGTCGGATTGAGTTATCACCACACCCCCATGAGCTTTTAGGCTTTAAACCTGATGCAGCGATTTTGACTCAATTAGAGGATGAAGAAAGTATCTGGTTTGGTCAGGAGAAGCAGGAAATTATTTTAACTGTTCATGCTGATGTCGCTTTGCACTTTCAGCAACGGCAGCTTTTGCCTGAACAGCAGGTCATTAAAAAGCTGGATGATGGTGGATTATTGCTGTCTAGTCGGATTACTCATATTACCCAAATTTTGCCTTTGGTCCGTTATTGGATTCCTCACCTTAAAATTGTGAATCCAGAGGGGTTGCAGGATGATATGGAAAAGGATTTGAAAGAATATCTAAACCTTTAAATATTTAATTATGGGGCTGTAGTAGATAAAGTTAAATTTCAGTCCATTTTAATAGCGTTTTAAGCTGTTGTTTGGGGCTGCCATAATTGAATCTAAACTCACATTCCTTAATAAACAACGGAAAGGCATTTCGGTCAATACCATTGTATTTTCGTAGTACTCTTTTTGCCTGATTCCAAAAGTTTTCAATCCCATTAATATGATTCTGGCCATCGGCAAAATGACTTGAATGATTGATACGATGATGGCTAAATCCTGCAACATCTAAAGCGTTATAACTATGCCAGTGGTCTGTATAAACTTTACTATTACGTTTGAGCAAACCAAAGACAATCACTTTGCCAGCAGCACCTCGACCACGTTTTCCTTTACGTGCTCCACCGAAATAGCTTTCATCTAATTCAATTTGTCCTTGAAATACTTCAATGGCATCTTGGTCAAGGTGATACATAATGATTTGACGAATTTTTCTATAGAACAATGCGGCAGAATTAGGTTGAATTCCCAATAAATCAGCGGCAGTTCTAGCGGTAACTTCAGCAATGAAAAACTCTAATAGCTTTATTTGAATTTTTCTATTTAATTTACATCTAGTTATCTTCATAGAAGTAGATTATCACAAAGCTAATCTACTACAGCCCCTTAATTATTATTAGTTTAGAGTTCATCTGTTTTAATTGTAACTTGTGTTTTTAATTTAAATCTAAGTAAGGAGCTTAGTATGAATATTGATAATTCAAAAAATGAATTATATGGGGATTTTGTTCAACTCGTTGATAAAGTTTCATCTACTGTCATTAAAACAACAGTTTCGCCTTTATCAGAACAAATTAAAGTCGTAACAGACGAAATGCAAACAACTGTGCAAGTACTAAAACAGACATCTAATCAAATAGGTCAGGTTGCAGCAAATACAATAAAGGAACAAGTTCTACCTATATCTGAGCGGATGGAGTCTGCCTCACAGATAGTCAAGAAAGCATCTGATGATATTGGTAAGATAGAAAATTTTCTTAATAAAATAAATAATAATACTAATTCATTGGGGGCACAGGTTGGTGAGGTTAAAAAACAACTAGGAGTCCAATTAGATGATGCTAGTCAAAAATTAGAGAATCAAAATAACAATACAAAGAAATTAATTGAAGAAGTAAAAACTACAATAGATCAAAATTCAGTTTCTCATAAAAAAGATATTGAAAAATTAAACTCAGTAGTTACTCAGTTGGGTTTTCAAATTGAGAACTTTCAGAAAAAACAAGAGAAGTTATTATACTCAATAATTGGTATTAATGTGCTTCTGGGGATTATAATTTTAGCTGTTATCTTCCACTTTGGAGGAAAGTAACATGAGTGATATTGTTGTAGGTGAGAATAAGGCTTTAATAGAAGCCTTTGATATCTATAAAAAGATAACAAGTAAATTATCAAATAATAATTTACTTGAAAAAGTGCGTACTCAGAATAGTGAGAATAATGAAAGATTTAAACAAGCTATTCACCAGTCCATTGTAGAAATTAAGGAGATCAATACGCAACTAAAACAGACTAAATTGGAGGGAAAGGCTAAATTATTTAAAGATGAATTAAAGAATTTCAATGAATTAATTGTGAAACTGGATAGATTGGAGCAGGATATGGAATTTCCATATATGCTCTATGTCATTGGTATGGGGAAAGCAGGTAAATCTTCATTACTAAATTCACTGGTTGGTTCAAAAGTTGCTGATGTTGGAACATTACCTAAAACATGGAAAACTGATTTATTTTATAAAAATGATAAAGTTGAAAAGAAATCCGTGAGAGTGCGTTACCGCAATGGAGAAGAAAAATTTTATACTGAACAAGAGGCAAAAAAATTAATTGAGGAAGAAGAGAAAAAAAGGGAGGATAGCGAAGAAAAATTTGATAAAGAATTTAGAAATCGTTCAAAGGTGCTAAATACTCCCGAAGAAAAAAGTGAACTACGTAGGGAACTACAAAATAAGCTTTTATATCGTTCAGAAGTATATGAAGTACGTTGGGGTTTAAATAAGATTAATGAGACATCTATATTAAATAAATTTTCTTTAATCGATACGCCTGGACTGTCACAGGCTCATGCAGGTACACATGGAGATGAAGGAATACGGGGCGAGAACGTCAGTGATTTTTATTATCAGGCAGATGGTGTGTTATGGGTATTAGATGCCACTACTTTATCCGCTATTACACCGAAAAAGGCTTTAGAAAATCTTGAGCAGTCTTTAGCAAATGCAAATACAAATGGGAAAAGTATTAATAACATCATTGCTGTATTAAATCATGCTGATAAAGTAATTGAACAAGGTGGGGAAGAAACTTTGCAGAAAGTTGTTCGTGCTGCAAATAATATTTTTGAGAATAAATTTTTAGATGTAGTTCCTTATTCTGCTAAGCAGGCAGTGGAAGCAATAAAAAGTAATGATCAAGATTTACTAGATAATAGTGGTTATAATCGGTTATGTGCTGTAGTTAACCGATATTTTTACTATAATGCGGTAGATTCTCGTATTACTTCTAAATTACAAGGATTTAGAGGGGAAATTAGTACTTATCAAAAGGATTTTTTAAATTTATATTTATTACGTTTAGCGAAAGACTTAAACCAATTAGAAGATCGTCTTAATAAAGCAGAAAAAGATTTGGATAGTTTACAAAAACAATTTAAGCAGGACTGGGAAATTAAATTTTCTGGTCATGTAAAAAAAATTGAAAATATGATCGATTTTCATGCAAAAAGAATTTTGGATATGTCTGAAAAAGAGCGTGAAAAATTTATTGAAGAATCTATATTTAGATTAGGAGAATTAAAAACTATACAAGAAAAATATAGTGATGAGAACATAAAAAAATTATCTGATACAGTTGAAAGATACCTTAAACAGGATGAAACTACTTTTTCAGAATATAAATATGTCAATGTTATTGATGATTTAAAAAATAATCATAATGGAAGTTTAAAAGTTAATACATCTGTAGCTTTAGGTGTTGAAGTTTTTGATGTAGGTGGCATGTTAATGGGGGGAGGACTAGCTATGGCAGGTTTAGCATTGTTGGGACCTATAGGATTGGCAGCAGGATTATTAGGATTCTTGTTTGGAAAAAGTAAGGAGGAAAAAGCAAAAGAAAGCATGAAAGAAAATTTGGAAACCTTAAAACGCAATTGTAATCGGGATGTCGAAAAATTTATAACAACAACGTTTACTACGGCACACGATACTTTACGTAATCATGCTGAAAGAGCATTTACCTCTTTACATGCTGGTTCTGAACAGACTAAAGATTTACAGAAATTATTTGCCAAATTAGATGCGATTGAAATTAAGGATGTTGATTTTCAAAGGAAATCATTTGCTCATCTATTATTTAAAGGGAGTTTATCATGAGTCAGCAACAATGTATGAATCTGGAAAAATTATTTAGTACCTCACTATTGCGTAATAATAAAGTTATTAATGATTTAGTAGGCTTACAGAATGAGCTTGATGATGTAACTCAACATTTAGCTAAAATCAAGTCTAAACAAATGACTACGCTTAAAGTATTTTTAATGGGGGAAGTAAAGGCTGGTAAATCAACGTTAATCAATGCTTTGGTTGGTCAAAATGTATCACCTGTTAATGTATTGGAAGCCACAGCAACAATTTGGGAAATTGGTTACGCTGATCAACCTAAAGCTACTGTCATTTATAAAAATGGTAGTAATCATGATATTAGCCATGCTGAAATGATGTCTCTATATGGTACAGATGCAGATATATTAAAGCAGGCTGGAGAAATTAATAAAATTATTATTAAAACAAATCAACATCAGTTTAAGGAATTGTTGTTAATAGATTCACCAGGATTGGGAACAGTGACTTCACAAAATGAGGAACTTACCACAAGTATTATGCAGGATGTAGATTTAGCATTATGGATTTTTAATGCTAATCATCTTGGGCAAACCAATATCCTAGAAAAAATAGAAGAACTAACAAAATTGGGTAAACCTATTGTTGCAGTGATTAATAAGATTGATGAAACTGAAGATAGACCTGAACAATTAGTACGTTATTTACGTCGTAATAGTGAAGAGTATTTTCAGGAAATTTTTGCTGTGTCCGCTTATAAAGCTTTAAAACAGCCTAAGAATAATGAATTTTCAGAGTATTTTGATGAATTTAAACAATACTTACTTGAGCAAATAAGTAGAAAGGCTTCACAAGTCAAAGCAGATAGTGTGGAGTCATCTTTAAGGGCATTAATTAATAGAGAAAAAGTGTTACATGAATCAGCCGCTAGAAAACTGAATAAATTACAACAGGAACAGCAAGATTATGTAAATGATTTAAATTACCAAGAAAAACGATTTAAAGATGATATTGGTATTACAATTGAAATGAAGTGTCATGAATTAAGTAGTGATATACAACTTGGAAATAAAATATCAGGAGGCAATGCACCTGGCTCTCTTGCACAAGATCATTTAAATCATTTAAACAATGTAATACAAGATCATTATGGGGCAAAGTTTCGTAATATTTTTGATGAAACTAATCAAAAGGCTGAACAGCGAATGATTAATTTTCAGCAAAATGAATGGCTAAGTATTAATACAGCTACTCAGAATGGCGGTGATATAGATGGCGTATTTAAAACCGCAGCTACGTCCGCAGCTATACATGCTGGAACTAGATTAGCAACAATAGCAGGAACGGCAGGCCTTGGAACAGCAGCAGGAGCCGCATTTGCAACGGTTGGTGCAGCATTGGCAACTGTAGCTTTACCTATGGTAATTGCTGGTGTTGCAGCTAGTCTAATTTCTAATCTGGGTAAGTCAGAACAACGAAATAACCACATGGACACACAAGTTCAACACTTACAAACTCAAATTGCTAGTCAAATTAAAAATCAATTATTAGATGAATATTCTAATCGTATTAAAATTAATTTTAATCATCTGATAAAAGAACATGAGAAATTAATTTTTTCTGGATTAGATAAAACTCAAATACGTCAATATGAACGTGAATTAGAGGATTATGCTAGACGGGTAAGTTTGGTTGAGTGATTTTGGTCTATTAATTTAAAATTTATACAGACAATTATTAATCAATATTTGTCTGTATTTTCATGGTTAATAATAAAAAAGGACACAACCTGTCCGCTCCATATTGAATAATAAAGCCTTATCAAAATGATAATTCAACAAGGGGCTTATTCAATGAAATTATCAAAATCTATTTTACTGGCAAGTTTACTTGCTGCAACTACATCTATTTTTGCAGATGACTTTATTTCTGCAAATGGGGTGAAGCTTACAGTCGGTGACTCACTAAAAACTGTGACAAGCAAACTCGGCAAACCAACAGAAAAAAATTCTGATTTCGTGATCTGGAAGCTAAAAAATGGCAATAAGATCGCAGCCCGTTTTGATCAATATGGCTTAAATAATGCAACATTAAGCGGAAACGTGTCTACTGATTATTTATATACAGATGGCATTAAGATTTTCCTGAATAAAGAAAGCATAAGTAGCATTGAGAAAAAACTCAAGTATGGTTGCTATCATGAGGGCTGGGGTGAGGGTGCACTTGCAGACTATGTAGTGAGAAGTGGTCCAGAGGGTTCAATCAATCTGATTTTTAATACTTGGGGTGGGGATATAACAACCAAGCAATTAAAAAGCCAAAAAGTATCAGCACTCAGCTTGGGTGATGATGAACCATTTGGTGAACAAAAATATTGCCACTATCGATAAATAGCTAAAAGGAATTTAAAATGAAAAAGTTAATTATCGGACTTACCATTGCTGTCTGTAGCCATTCATTATTCGCAGCGTGCCCAAGCCAGAGCAAAACGGTATTCAACTGTACAACGACCAATAACAAAGTGATTCAGGTCTGTGATGCAGGCAATACCATCAGTTATTCATTTGGTAAGGCAAATGCTACACCAGAGTTGGCAATCACAGTTCCTCGGGGTAAAGTCACCACTTATCAATGGGAGGGATTTGGACGCTATGAGAATTATGCGATTAATATTCCGAATGGAAAAACCATATATCGGGTTAATGACAGTATTGATAAGATAGAGCAAAAATATACAGCAGGTGTGGACGTGATTAGTAACGATTAACTGCTTGCTACAGTAGAGTGTGCGACCAATAAAAAAGTCATCAGTAAAATTCAGGGCATCAAACTTCGTCCTGAAATGTAATCCTAATTTTATCTTTCTCTAGGTTCTTATTTCATTTTCTCGGAATAAGAGCCTGAATTTTTTAAAATAAATGGTAATCCAATGAGATTATACTATCTTGTAGGGAGTCTATTACTTATCGCTGGGTGTCATGATGCCTCAAACAATAAGCCCAATGTAGATTCCACTGAAAAGGCTGAAGTGATTCAGGAAACACAACCTGTTAATGATACCGATGATCAATATAGTGCAGACGGCTTAACCCGTTATGAGAATGAAAGTGTAGAGGAAATGGAAACACCTCAAATTCCCGAAGAAGCGCCTGTACGAATCGACTTACAATTAAACCCTGCATGGGCTGAATATGGCTTAGGTATGATTGATGTGCAGTCCACAACAGATCAGGTAACGATTGAAAAGGTTATTCTCAATCGGGGACAGTGTAGTGCAATTGATAACTCAATTAAAATGCCTGTCACTTTGAGTTTTGGTCGTACCTATCGTGGTTATATCAATAACTGTAGTCTGGATAAGATTATTGAAATTCAGATTAATACCAATTTAGGTAATTGGACATTCAAAAGATAAAAAAGTGGGAAACTTCAATGTCGAGGTTTCCCATTTTTAAATTATGGATTAGCCAGTAAAGCTAATTTTTTGCCAACCAAGGCATAAGATTGAGTATTCACAATGGATGGGCAGCAAGAGGGATCATTTTCTGCATATTCATGGTTTTCAATGCTAATAATGCCATCTTTACTAATGTTGGTGACTTTGGCATCCAGACCAAGATTCAGATCAGTAATAAAATTGATCTGATCCTTTTGATCGGTGGTAAAAATAAAAACTTCATAGGTCATGGTTGTTGAATGGCAGTTTGTTTCCTCACAGAAACTAGCCTCAACAACGTAATCAGTCTTTCCATCCTGATTGAGATCAGACTTGATAATATTTTTTGAATTTAAGGCATATTTATAATAATCATCGTCAGAAGCAGAACGTCGGGATTCTTCATTTAAGAATTTAATCGATTCAGCAACTTTATTGTCAACCAAAGTTTCAATGCCTTGAAGAGTAGGCTTATTTTGAATAGCCTTTTCTTCAGTTTGAGCTTTAACCGATTGTTCAGATTTTTCATTTTCAGCATGTGGCAGAACTTTTTTAATGTTGTCACAGGCAGTTAAGAGAGACGCACTGCTGAGTAGTGCTAGAGTAAAAATAAAAGGCTTCATATAGGATTCCATTAAAGTGACCTATATCTTGTAAATGTCATGATATAGGACATTGATAGATATTTAGTTTTTTGGATAATGAATGGTTTTAATGACACGTGAGTCATTCTGCCGTAAAGGTAAAGGGGCTAATCGTGAAATGATGAGCAGGGCGATAAAACCAATAAAAGGTGTCAATATTGCTGATACCAAAAACCAGAATAAAAAAGATCGACCTTGACTATTGGCATACAAAGCAATCAATATTGAAAAGAACAGTAAAATGATAAAAGCCATAGATTCACCTTTAAGATATAGCCCTTACGCCAATACCTCCTTATGGGAAAATATTGGCGTTATTTGTGATTATTTAGTTGGTTCACCATATGGATTGCTATGGTTATCTCCCTCTGTTACCCACCAGAAGAGCAATAAAAAATAACCAATCCCTGTGAAACTAATCAGATACCACCAGCCAGATTTTCCAATATCGTGTAAACGTCTGGTCGATACCGCAAGAGCAGGTAAGAACATGCTGAGTAGCAGTAGAATAAGCAAAGGACTTTGTGAACCGAAAAGACCTGAAATAATCAGTAATAAACCAAAATAAACGAGGTTAAAGAACCAGAACTCTTTACGTCTAGCACGACCACTAAAATTGACATAGTTTTTTAGGCATTTTACAAACCAATGGAAACCTGAATATTTCTCTTCGCTTTGGTCTGTATTTACAAGATCAGCAACGTCAGTATTTATACTGCTACCGAGGGCTTTGTATATACCAATAGCTTGACCTGTCGCATTAAGGTCAAAATCAACTTTGGTTCCACGCTGAGGGGAGGAAGCGTCTTTCCATTCACTGCCTAAGAATGTATAGCGGTTTTGGTCATCCCCAGAGATAATGCCTGTATTGGTCTGAATTGAAAAATGAAGAATAGTACCTTTCATATTAGCTCCATATTGAACAAGTTTAGATTTCTTGTTTTGTAGAGCTATGATGCAGGGGCCGTAGGACAGGTGGTGTCCCTTATTGAAAAATAAATAAAAATTTTAGAAAAATATTTATGCAGCGATTTTAGCTAATTTGGATGTCGTATGTTTGCTATACTTAAATAAGACAATAACGATTTTTCCTTTCCAAGATAAAATCTCTGCATAAATTAGTATTTCAAGCTTCATTAAATAGTTCATAGGTTACTATTTTGCATTCTTCAATAAGGTTCTAAAAATCTAACTCCATTAAAATGAATTAAGTGAGTAGGGGCATCCGCAACCCAGACTTCAGTTTCCCAAGCAATATCACCTAAATATTTTCGCATAATGGCACGGTCAGGAAAGGCGGTGACATACACTAAACCAGCAGATGAGTTTGCAAATAACTGTGCCAGTTCCTCATGACGTTTGCCATCTACAGGACCATGACTAGTGACTGATTCAATGAGAATTAACCAATCTTTTTCAGAAAAATACAGGACGACATCTGGCATTTTACCGTGTTTGTTGATTGTCACACCTAGCTCTGTCAATAGAGTCTCATTAAAATGCCCGACTTTTGAACCTGTATCACCAGCATAAATAAGTGTGGAGTTAGGTGCAAATCGAGGCGCAAAATCTTCAATGATCTTTTTGATTAACTCACTATGAGCACCTGGCGTAAGAAGAATTTCAGTATTACTATCAATCTGTACAGGAACTAATAAATGTTCTCTTTCTTTTGCATATTTACAAACCAATGCATCTCGATCTGCTAAATATTTTTCAAGGTTATTTTCCCATTGCTCTGTACCAAAATTCTGCAACAAAGCTTTGGCACTAGGTTCGATCTAGTAAACAGTTTTCCCACTATTCACTGGCCGATTCGGCTCATCTGGATTATAAAGAATCAATCCAGCACTAACGAACTGATGTAAAGTCTGTCTTCTTACTGTCTCACGGGAATTTGGTGCATATTGTTTTTGATAGTACAAATTCATCCAATCCATAATTGGTGTGACACCCATAAGGGGAGACTGTAAATCTTGCCAGTTTCCATCAGGCCGTAAATCTAAAAGAGCCAAAAGTGTTAAGGCTGAACGTTCTTGCTGTTGTTTAGATGGGAAGCCCAATTGTTTTAAAATAGAGATTGCATCAGAAATATATTGATGGCTTTCAGACATTTTGAACTAACTCCATAACTCTCTGATCAATTTGATCTTGCTGTATTTGCTTGTATTCTTTTGCCCATAATCCTAATGCTTTTAACTGTTCAAGATTAGGGTAGGGAAGTTTTTTTAGATCACCGACATTAATTTGTGTATGACCGCTAAACTGGCGGAAATATTGGTCTACGATATTACTGTTTAGGTAAATAGTTAAACCTAGCGCAATTTCAGCATTTAAGCCCGATTTTTTGATATGAAAAACGTTGAGGTGGTTTTCAAAAGCGAAATATGAATAATCTGTTAATAAGCTTCGATCAAGGAAATGAGCAACAATACGATGCTTTTGTTCCTTTGGCGAAAAACGTCTAACAACACAATAGTAACCTGCTTGGTAAACCATTTTTGTCGTCTGCTCATTGAGCATAAGTGCATTCGGTTTTTTATGCTGAGGATTTGTCCAGATCAGAGATGAAATACCATCAAAGTGGCTAGGGTAAAATAGGGGCACATGCTGCTCTTTAGGAAGATCAAAACATAGTTCTTCTTTAACCCTGAAATCTACAACAGGACCTGTAGAGACCTGTAAACCTAATTCTTCCAAACTGGAAGAAAATAGGCGGTTGAGTTGAGTATCAGGTTGAGCTGTGGTGGGGATATGAATAAATTTATCCTTATCATCAGGATATACAATTTTAGAAAATGAATAAGATTCTTTTTTTAAGTTTTTAAAACTGGAATTAATAGAATGACTTATACATACGTCATTATTTTGAGTAGAACTTTTCCGTAAATGCAGAATAATATTTTCTTGTAAGATACTTTCATCTTGGAAAATATCTTGTCGAGATTCAAAAGTATGAATGGTTTTAATTACTGAGCGTTCTAAAACGAACTCTCTAAAGGGTTTAAAGTAAGTACCATTACAGAAGCTACGAGGTAAAATGACAACAAGTTCACCTTGATCTGTCAGCAATTCCAAACTCAAGGCAACAAAAGCCGCATAGAGATTGACAACTTCAATACCTAATTTCCGTAATAATAAACGCTCTTTAGATTTGGCATTAATTTTTTTATAGGGTGGATTAAGAATGATCAGGTCATAAGACTGTCTTTTTTCCAAAAGACTTTGAAAGGCAAAATCTATAAAGTTTTCATTACAAACTTCAAGTTTTGCTGGCTC
>NZ_JAOCLL010000028.1:0-29812 GCF_029845285.1 Acinetobacter sp. GD03645
AGGTGTTGTTGCGAAAGTAACTGCATAAGCTCCATACTGTGTTAGACTCAAATCGAAAGCTTCGGCTTTCGATTTGCATCATAGGCTAGTAGTTCAATTGGTAGAGCGTCGGTCTCCAAAACCGAATGTTGGGGGTTCGAGTCCCTCCTGGCCTGCCACTTTTTTTAAATAAAAAAGCTTGATTCTGGCTAAGTTGTCATATAATAAGTCGCGAATTCTACGACGAGTAAAAAAATGTCGAATGATAAATCGCGTGACGCATTAAGCGACGCGCCAATCCCTCAAAGAAATAATGCTGTAGAAGTTGTTGGTTCAGGTTCTCCACTGGATGCTGTCCTGTGGTTGATTGCGATTGCCTTATTGATCGGTTCAGCATTGGTGAATCAGCATTTACCTGCCTACTGGGCACCAGCAAATGATATTTGGGTGCGTATTGGGGTAATTTTGGCTTGTGTCGTGGTCGCTTTAGGTTTATTATACGCCACCCATCAAGGTAAAGGCTTTGTGCGTTTATTGCAGGATGCGCGAATTGAACTGCGTCGAGTGACCTGGCCAACAAAACAAGAGACGATCACGACATCGTGGCAAGTGCTTTTGGTTGTGATTGTTGCATCATTGGTTTTATGGTGTTTCGATTACGGGTTAGGTTGGTTTATTAAGTTAATTATCGGGTAAGAGTGCGATGAAACGTTGGTATATTATTCATGCCTATTCAGGTTTTGAAAAGCAAGTGATGCGTTCACTGAATGACCGAATCCAGCGCAGCACTGTTGCTGATAGCTTTGGTGAAGTCCTTGTTCCTACTGAAGAAGTAGTTGAAATGAAGGATGGCAAGAAGCGTAAGTCTGAGCGTAAGTTCTTTCCAGGCTATGTATTGGTCGAAATGGAAATGAATGATGATACCTGGCACATTGTAAAAGAATGTCCAAAGGTTCTTGGTTTTATCGGTGGTACACCAGAAAAGCCAGCACCCATCTCACAACGTGAAGCTGATGCGATTCTTGCGCGTGTACGTAACACTGGTGAGGCACCACGTCCTAAGACGATGTTTGAACCAGGTGAAGAATTGCTTGTTATTGATGGTCCGTTCACTGACTTTAAAGGGGTCGTGGAGGAAGTACAATACGAGAAGTCACGTTTAACGTTGACAATTAATGTATTCAATCGACCAACCCAGGTTGAACTCGAGTTTCGCCAAGTCGAAAAAACGATTTAATCTGTGTAGGTTGATAAGCGCCCGATCTGATCGGGCATTGTTGTTCTAACACTTCGGTGTTGTTTAATTTTTTGGGGAGCCTAGCGGCGTCTGTACCCAGAGGTAATTTTCAATGGCTAAGAAGATTGACGGCTATATCAAGCTGCAAGTTCCAGCTGGTAAAGCGAATCCATCTCCACCAATTGGTCCTGCTTTAGGTCAACGTGGTGTAAACATCATGGCATTCTGTAAAGAATTCAATGCTGCTACACAAAAACTTGAAGTTGGTTTGCCAATTCCTGTCGTGATCACTGTGTACAACGATAAGTCGTTCACTTTCATCATGAAAACTCCACCTGCATCTATTCTTCTCAAGAAAGCTGCTGGTATTCAAAAGGGTTCTTCTGTACCGAACAAAACCAAAGTTGGTAAGTTGACCCGTGCTCAGTTAGAAGAAATCGCGACTACTAAAGAACCAGACTTAACTGGTGCTGACTTAGACGCTCGTGTGCGTACCATTGCTGGTTCTGCACGTTCTATGGGCTTGGAAGTGGAGCTATAAGACATGGCAAAGTTAACTAAACGTCAAAAAGCCATTGCTGCTGCTGTTGAAGCAAACAAAGTTTACACTTTGGAAGAAGCGGTACAAGTTCTTAACAGCCTTCCAGCTGCGAAGTTCAAGGAATCTTTGGACATCTCTGTAAACCTTGGCGTAGACCCTCGTAAATCTGACCAGGTTGTTCGTGGTGCGACAACTTTGCCTGCGGGTACTGGTAAAACTGTGCGTGTTGCAGTGTTTGCTCAGGGCGCTGCTGCTGAAGCTGCGAAAGATGCTGGTGCGGACATCGTTGGTTTTGATGACCTTGCTGAAAGCATCCAGGGTGGAAACCTTGACTTTGACGTGGTGATTGCTGCTCCAGATGCAATGCGCGTTGTAGGTAAGCTAGGTACGATTCTTGGTCCACGTGGCTTAATGCCAAACCCTAAAGTGGGTACAGTAACGCCTGACGTTGCGAACGCGGTTAAGAATGCCAAATCTGGTCAGGCACGTTACCGTGTAGACAAAGCGGGTATCATCCACGCTGCGATTGGTCAGCTTGGCTTTAGCGAAGAAGCTGTACGTCAAAACGTTGAGACTTTAATTGCAGACTTGAAACGTTTAAAACCTGCAACCTCTAAAGGTGTATACGTTAAGAAGATCACTTTAAGCTCGACTATGGGCCCAGGTCTTACTGTTGACGTAAACAACGTTTCTAAGTAATTAGACAGAATTTTAAAGCCTCGGGCTCTTTTGTTGAAAGAGGGTCTGAGCAAACTTTGAATTGGTAAATGAATATTTATCAGCGTCAAAGACCTCAGGCGAGAAGTGTTCTTGGACACTTTTCTTAAAAATCCAGTCTGAGTAGACGTGGTGGTGTGATTTGTTCCTCCTCCACGTGTAAGTCGAAAGGCTTACGAATTGGGAGTGTGCCTGTATGGGTGCATAAATCACCGTTAGGAGGTTTTACAATGGCTCTTCTTATCGAAGGCAAAAAACAGATCGTTGCAGAAGTAAGCGAAGTTGCTTCTAAAGCGTTTTCTGTTGTTGTGGCTAACTATCAAGGTTCAAGCGTAGAGCAGTTGACACAACTTCGTGTTGAAGCTCGTAAGTTGGGTGTTACAACGCGTATCGTACGTAATACTTTGGCTAAGCGCGCATTAGAAGGTACTCAATTCGATATCTTAAATGACAACCTTGTTGGCCCAACCATTCTCGGTTTCTCAACTTCTGAAGATGACATGGGTGCAGCTGCACGCTTGTTCGAAGAATTTGCGAAAACTAACAAAGCATTTGAACTTAAAGCTGCCGCATTTGACGGTAAGGTTTATCAAGGTGCTGACGTTAGCGTAATTGCAAACCTTCCGAACCAAGAAAAAGCGCTTACTATGCTCGCGTCTGTTCTTCAAGCTCCTATTTCGAAATTGGGTCGCCTTATTACAGCGCTCAAAGAGAAAAACGAGTCAGAAGCGGCTTAATCCTATTTTCACACCATTCAATATCCATTTGGAGTTATTCTCATGGCTTTAACAAACGAAGAAATCTTAAACGCAGTTGCTGAAAAAACTGTTCTTGAACTTGTTGAATTAATCTCTGCTTTCGAAGAGAAATTTAACGTATCTGCTGCCGCTGTTGCTGTTGCTGCTGCTCCAGGCGCTGCTGCTGCTGTTGAAGAACAAACTGAATTCAACGTTGAGTTGACTTCTTTCGGCGCGAACAAAGTTGCTGTAATTAAAGCAGTTCGTGAAGCAACTGGCCTTGGTCTTAAAGAAGCGAAAGATCTTGTTGAAGGCGCTCCTGCTGTTCTTAAAGAAGGCGTTTCTAAAGAAGAAGGCGAAGAGCTTAAGAAGAAGCTTGAAGAAGCTGGTGCTACAGTTACACTTAAGTAATGCTGTAGGGAGTCGATTATTTTTGATAATCGGCTCCAAAAAATGGCTGATGGCTCTTGGGTCATCAGCCTTTTTGCGTTACAATAATCGGCTCGTTTTTTGTTAGTTTTACGGTTTTTGAACGTATTTTTTAGATAAACGATGAAATATCAAATGCTTACCAATATTTTTTTGCCTATAAAAATATTGTTAAGCGTTTTAATACCACTAAAAATTGCAGCATTTGTAAACAGTGGTGGCCATATCGGCCTGCGTAATTCTTTCCAAACCCGTTCTGCAGGCGGGATTGGTTTACTTTCCGAGGACTCCAGATGGCATACTCATATACCGAAAAGAAACGGATCCGTAAGAATTTTGGTAAATTGCCCCATGTAATGGAAGCACCGTACTTACTATCGATTCAGGTCGATTCGTACCGTACATTCCTACAAGGCGGCAAAACTCCAAAAAATCGCGAAGATATCGGTCTCCAAGCCGCATTTCGTTCAGTTTTTCCTATTGAAAGTTATTCTGGCAATGCTGCTTTAGAATTTGTTGAGTATAGCCTTGGTAAACCAGAGTTTGACGTACGTGAATGTATTTTACGTGGTTCAACTTATGCGGCACCAATGCGCGTAAAGATTCGTTTGATCATCAAGGATCGTGAAACGAAATCAATTAAAGACGTTCGTGAACAAGAAGTTTACATGGGTGAAATGCCACTCATGACCGATAACGGTACGTTCGTGATTAACGGTACTGAGCGTGTGATCGTATCTCAGTTACACCGTTCACCAGGCGTGTTCTTTGACCATGACAAGGGTAAAACCCACTCAAGCGGTAAAGTGTTGTATTCAGCACGTATCATTCCTTACCGTGGTTCATGGTTAGACTTTGAATTTGATGCAAAAGACCTGGTGTTCGTACGTATTGACCGTCGTCGTAAATTATTGGCGACTGTGATCTTACGTGCCTTGAATTATAGCAATGAACAAATCCTGAATTTGTTCTATGAAAAAGTACCTGTATATCTTGATATGGGTAGCTATCAAATTGACCTGGTTCCAGATCGCCTGCGTGGTGAAATGGCGCAATTTGATATCCTGGACAATGATGGCAAAGCAATCGTTGAACAAGGTAAACGTATTAATGCACGTCACGTACGTCAAATGGAAGCAGCTAACCTGGCGAAGCTTTCTGTACCTGATGAATATTTATATGAGCGTATTACTGCTGAAGACATTACACTGAAAAGTGGTGATGTGATTCCTGCCAATACCGTGCTTAGCCATGACATCATGGTGAAGATCGCTGAAGGTGGTGTGAAGCAGTTTAACATCCTATTCACCAACGACATCGACCGTGGTCCTTTTGTTGCAGATACATTGCGTGCGGATACCACAACAGGCCGTGAAGAAGCGCTGGTTGAAATCTATAAAGTCATGCGTCCAGGCGAGCCGCCAACGAAAGAAGCTGCTGAAAACTTATTCAACAATCTGTTCTTCTCTTCTGAGCGTTATGACCTTTCTCCAGTGGGTCGTATGAAGTTCAACCGTCGTTTGGGTCGTCCTTACGAAGTGGGTACAGATCAGAAGTCGCGTGAAGTTGAAGGTATTTTATCGCACGAAGATATCATTGATGTACTGCGTACATTGGTTGAAATCCGTAACGGTAAAGGTGAAGTCGATGATATCGACCACTTGGGTAACCGTCGTGTGCGTTCTGTGGGGGAAATGACAGAGAACCAGTTCCGTGTGGGTCTGGTTCGTGTTGAACGCGCTGTTAAAGAGCGTTTAAGCCAGGCAGAAACAGATAACCTGTCTCCGCAAGATTTGATCAACGCAAAACCAGTTGCTGCTGCAATCAAGGAATTCTTTGGTTCAAGCCAATTATCTCAGTTCATGGACCAAAACAACCCATTGTCTGAGATTACACACAAACGTCGTGTATCTGCGCTTGGTCCTGGTGGTTTGACACGTGAACGCGCGGGCTTTGAAGTACGTGACGTACATCAAACTCACTACGGTCGTGTTTGTCCAATTGAAACGCCTGAAGGTCCAAACATTGGCTTGATCAACTCGCTTTCTGTATATGCTAAAGCAAACGACTTTGGTTTCCTGGAAACACCGTATCGTAAAGTTGTAGATGGCCGTGTAACGGATGATGTTGAATATCTATCTGCAATTGAAGAAGTGGGTACTGTCATTGCACAGGCTGACTCCGCTGTTGATAAAGATGGCAACCTGACTGAAGAAATGGTTTCTGTCCGTCATCAAGGTGAATTCGTACGTATGTCGCCTGAGCGCGTCACCCATATGGACGTTTCTGCACAGCAGGTTGTTTCAGTTGCGGCATCATTGATTCCATTCCTTGAACACGATGACGCGAACCGTGCCTTGATGGGTTCGAACATGCAACGTCAGGCTGTTCCTACATTGCGTGCTGACAAGCCGCTTGTTGGTACAGGTATGGAAGCAAACGTAGCACGTGACTCAGGTGTGTGTGTAATCGCCAACCGCGGTGGTGCGATTGAATATGTTGATGCATCTCGTATCGTGATTCGTGTCAACGAAGATGAAATGATCGCGGGTGAAGCAGGTGTAGACATCTACAACCTGATCAAATATACACGTTCAAACCAGAATACCTGTATTAACCAAAATGTCATCGTGAACCTGGGCGACAAAGTTGCTCGTGGTGATATCCTGGCTGACGGTCCATCGACTGACATGGGTGAACTTGCGCTGGGTCAAAACATGCGTGTCGCGTTCATGACATGGAACGGTTATAACTATGAAGACTCGATCCTGCTTTCTGAGCGTGTACTTCAAGAAGACCGTTTGACTTCGATTCACATTCAGGAATTGTCATGTGTAGCGCGTGATACCAAGTTAGGTGCAGAAGAAATTACTGCCGATATTCCTAACGTCGGTGAAGCTGCGCTGTCTAAACTGGATGAATCAGGTATTGTTTATATCGGTGCTGAAGTGACTGCGGGTGACATCCTTGTTGGTAAGGTAACGCCTAAAGGTGAAACTCAGTTAACCCCTGAAGAAAAACTGCTTCGCGCAATCTTTGGTGAAAAAGCGGCTGACGTTAAAGATTCATCTTTACGTGTTCCATCTGGCACGAAAGGTACGGTGATCGACGTTCAGGTCTTCACACGTGATGGTCTGGAAAAAGATGAACGTGCGCAGGCAATTGAAAAAGCTCAGCTTGATGCATACCGTAAAGACTTGAAAGAAGAATACAAAATCTTCGAAGAAGCAGCACGTGAACGTATTGTTCGTTTGTTGAAAGGTCAGGAATCTAACGGTGGTGGTACAACCAAACGTGGTGACAAGCTTTCTGAAGATGTGTTGTCTGGTTTGGAATTGGTTGATCTACTTGAAATCCAGCCAAATGATGAAGCAATTGCTGAACGCTTAACTCAAATTCAGGTATTCCTGAAAGAGAAGAGCTACGAGATTGATGAGAAGTTTGCTGAGAAGAAACGTAAACTTTCCACAGGTGATGAGTTAACAACTGGCGTATTGAAAGTTGTTAAGGTTTACCTTGCAGTTAAACGTCGTATCCAGCCTGGTGACAAGATGGCGGGTCGTCACGGTAACAAGGGTGTTGTATCAAACATCCTGCCTGTTGAAGACATGCCGCATGATATCAATGGTGTACCTGTTGACATCGTACTGAATCCATTGGGCGTACCATCTCGTATGAACGTAGGTCAGATTCTTGAGACTCACTTGGGTATGGCAGCCAAAGGTTTGGGTGAGCAAATTGACAAGATGCTGCAACAGCAACGTGCGGTTGCAGAATTGCGTGTGTTCCTTGACAAGATTTACAACAAGGTGGGTGGCGAGCAGGAAGAGCTTGATAGCCTGACTGATGAAGAAGTCTTGAAACTTGCGGGCAACCTGCGTGCAGGTGTGCCTTTAGCAACCCCAGTATTTGATGGTGCAGAAGAAAGTCAGATCAAGGAATTGCTTGAACTTGCTGAATTGCCACGTTCTGGTCAAACGGTATTGTTTGATGGACGTACAGGCGAGCAGTTTGACCGTCCTGTCACTGTGGGCTACATGTACATGCTCAAATTGAACCACTTGGTTGATGACAAGATGCATGCGCGTTCAACGGGTTCTTACTCACTTGTAACTCAGCAGCCGTTGGGTGGTAAGGCACAGTTCGGTGGTCAGCGTTTCGGTGAGATGGAAGTATGGGCACTGGAAGCATACGGTGCAGCATATACCCTTCAGGAGATGCTTACTGTTAAGTCGGATGACGTTGAAGGCCGTACCCGCATCTATAAGAACATTGTAGATGGCAACCATTATATGGACCCAGGTATGCCTGAATCGTTCAACGTATTGACCAAAGAGATCCGTTCTTTAGGTATCAACATTGAACTGAAAAATGGTGACTAAGACTCTCCCTTAACCCCTCTTCACGGAGAGGGGAAAAGCCCTCCTTTTATAAAGGAGGATTTTTCAGTTAAAAAACAATATTTGTGACCCAGTCGGGTGGGCCTGGCTCCCCGACACACGGAGAAAAAAATTGAAAGACTTGCTCGATATCATGCGTAAGAAAACGGATTCAGATGGTCATACACCAGTTGAATTTGACCGTATCCGTATTGGTCTTGCGTCACCAGAGATGATTAAGTCATGGTCTCACGGTGAAGTTAAAAAGCCTGAAACCATTAACTACCGTACTTTTAAACCTGAACGTGACGGTTTGTTCTGTGCCAAGATCTTTGGTCCAGTAAAAGATTATGAATGCTTGTGTGGTAAATACAAGCGTATGAAATACAAAGGTGTCATTTGTGAAAAATGTGGCGTTGAGGTAACAACCGCCAAAGTTCGTCGTGAGCGTATGGGTCACATCGAACTTGCATCTCCAGTTGCACACATCTGGTTCCTGAAATCATTACCGAGCCGTATTGGCTTGCTTCTTGATATGACATTACGTGATATCGAGCGTGTATTGTATTTCGAATCTTATGTGGTGACTGATCCTGGTATGACCCCGTTTGAAAAGTATCAACTTTTAACGGATGAAGAATACTACAATGCACTTGAAGAACATGGTGATGAATTCACTGCGAAAATGGGTGCGGAAGCAGTTCAGGATTTGTTAAAAGACATCGACCTTGAAGCGGAAATTGCACGTTTACGTGAAGAAATTCCTCAAACAACCTCTGAGACGAAACTTAAAAAAGCGTCTAAGCGTTTGAAATTGATGGAAGCGTTCAAGGAATCAAACAACAAGCCTGAATGGATGGTGATGAATGTACTGCCAGTACTTCCACCAGACTTGCGTCCGTTGGTACCACTTGAAGGTGGTCGTTTCGCGACTTCAGACCTGAACGACCTATACCGTCGTGTGATCAACCGTAACAACCGTTTGAAGCGTCTTCTTGACCTTGCAGCGCCAGACATTATCGTACGTAACGAAAAACGTATGTTGCAGGAATCTGTAGATGCGTTGCTGGATAATGGTCGTCGTGGCCGTGCGATTACAGGTTCAAACAAACGTCCATTGAAATCTTTGGCAGACATGATCAAGGGTAAACAAGGTCGTTTCCGTCAGAACTTGCTTGGTAAACGTGTTGACTATTCTGGTCGTTCGGTGATTACCGTAGGTCCTACTTTACGTCTGCACCAGTGTGGTCTTCCAAAGAAAATGGCACTTGAACTGTTCAAGCCATTTATTTTCGCGAAACTACAAGCCTCTGGTCAGGCAACAACCATTAAAGCTGCGAAGAAAATGGTTGAGCGTGAGACACCAGAAGTTTGGGATGTTCTAGCATCTGTGATTCGTCAACATCCAGTGATGTTGAACCGTGCGCCAACTCTTCACCGTCTAGGTCTTCAGGCATTTGAACCGATCCTGATTGAAGGTAAGGCAATCCGTCTTCACCCACTCGTATGTGCCGCGTTCAACGCCGACTTCGATGGTGACCAAATGGCGGTACACGTTCCATTGACATTGGAAGCACAGCTAGAAGCACGTGCATTGATGATGTCAACCAACAACATCCTGTCACCTGCAAATGGTGAGCCGATCATTGTACCTTCTCAGGACGTGGTCCTGGGTCTTTACTACATCACCCGTGATGCGGTAAATGCCAAGGGTGAGGGCATGGTGTTTGCGGATACGCATGAAGTGAACCGTGCCTTGGCAACAGGTAAAGTGAATATTCATGCGCGTGTCAAAGTACGTGTACATCAAACCGTGATTGATGAAAATGGTCATCGTGAAAAGCAGACCATTATTGTTGATACCACCCCAGGCCGCTGCCTGTTGTGGGAAGTGGTTCCACAAGGCTTAAGCTTTGACATGATCAACCTTGAGATGACCAAGAAAAACATCTCGAAGTTAATCAACTCTTGCTATCGTAAGCTTGGTTTGAAAGACACCGTTATTTTCGCTGACCAGTTGATGTATTTGGGCTTCCGTCAAGCGACGCGTTCAGGTGTGTCCGTCGGTATGGAAGACATGCTGATTCCGCCAACCAAACAGGTCATTATTGACAAGGCGGAAACTGAGGTTCGTGAAATCGAACAACAGTTTGAGCAAGGTTTCGTAACTGCGGGTGAGCGTTATAACAAGGTTGTCGATATCTGGGCACGTACCAATGACCAGGTTGCGAAAGCGATGATGGACAACTTGTCTTATACCCTTGTGAAAAACAAGCAGGGTGAAGATGAGAAACAGAAATCATTCAACTCGATTTATATGATGTCTGACTCGGGTGCCCGTGGTAGTGCAGCGCAGATCCGTCAGCTTGCTGGTATGCGTGGCTTGATGGCGAAACCAGATGGTTCGATCATTGAGACACCAATTAAGGCAAACTTCCGTGAAGGTTTGACTGTACTTCAGTACTTCATCTCGACACACGGTGCGCGTAAAGGTTTGGCCGATACCGCATTGAAAACAGCGAACTCTGGTTATCTGACCCGTCGTCTTGTAGACGTGGCTCAAGATTTGGTTATTACTGAATCTGATTGTGGTACAGCTGGCGGCTTGGTGATGACACCATTCATTCAGGGTGGTGACGTGATTGAACCATTACGCGATCGTGTATTGGGTCGTGTAACTGCGGAAGACGTACGTCGTGCATCTGATGATGAAGTTGTACTTCCTCGTGGTACCTTAATTGACGAGAAAATCGCTGCCCAGCTTGAAGAAGCGGGTGTCGATGAAGTTAAAGTTCGTTCAGTTATTGCGTGTGAATCTACATTTGGCGTATGTGCGAAATGTTACGGCCGTGACCTTGCACGTGGTCACTTGGTGAACCCAGGTGAATCTGTTGGTGTAATGGCTGCACAGTCAATTGGTGAGCCAGGTACACAGTTAACCATGCGTACGTTCCACGTGGGGGGTGCTGCGAGCCGAACCTCTGCTGCGAACAGTGTTCAAGTCCGTAACAAAGGTACTGTACGTTTCCACAACGTGAAAACTGTACAACATGCCAAAGGTCACTTGGTATCCGTTTCACGTTCAGGTGAAATTGGTATTGCGGATGACTTGGGACGTGAGCGCGAGCGTTATAAACTTCCTTACGGTGCAAGCATCTTGTTGAAAGATGGTGAATCTGTGGAAGCTGGTGGTATCGTGGCGACTTGGGATCCACATACACATCCACTCGTTACCGAAGTTGCAGGTAAGGCACGTTTCAGCCAGATCGCTGATGGTGTAACTGCAACCTCTAAGACAGATGATGCAACAGGTATGACCACTGTTGAAATCTTGCCTGTAACAGCACGTCCTGCTTCTGGTAAAGATTTACGTCCTGCAATCGTGTTGGATACAACTGATGGCGGCGAACAGTTCTACTTCCTACCACAAAACACCATCGTTACGGTGCGTGATGGTGAAACGATTGGTGTGGGTGATGTCATTGGTCGTGTACCACAGGAATCTTCACGTACCCGTGACATTACGGGTGGTCTGCCACGCGTAGCTGACTTGTTCGAAGCACGTAAACCGAAAGAACATGCGATCTTGGCAGAAGTGTCTGGTATCGTGAGCTTCGGTAAAGAGACCAAAGGTAAGAACCGTTTAGTGATCACACCAGATGATGGTTCTGAGATCTATGAAGAATTGATTCCAAAATGGCGTCAAATCAACGTGTTCGAAGGTGAGCATGTCAACCGTGGTGAGACTATTTCTGATGGTCCACAAAACCCACACGACATCTTACGCTTGAAAGGCGAAGTGGCATTGACCAACTACATCGTGAACGAAGTTCAGGACGTTTACCGTCTGCAAGGTGTAAAAATCAACGATAAGCACATTGAAGTCGTGGTACGTCAAATGTTGCGTAAAGTTGATATCACTGATGGTGGTGACACAAGCTTCATCAAGGGCGAGCAAGTGGATTACATCCGTGTTGTTCAGGAGAACCAGGCTGTCTTGGCTCAGAACAAGTTCCCTGCGAAGTTTGAACGTCAGTTGATGGGTATCACCAAAGCATCGCTTTCTACTGACTCGTTTATCTCTGCTGCATCGTTCCAGGAAACAACCCGTGTGTTAACTGAAGCGGCTGTAACAGGTAAAGAAGATGACTTACGTGGCTTGAAAGAAAACGTTGTTGTGGGTCGTTTGATCCCAGCGGGTACAGGTCTTGCATATCACCTAGAGCGTCGTCGTCAGGAAGCGGAAGCTGCTGAATTTGAACTTCACAACGATTTCAGTGAAGTTGATCAGGCATTTAGTCAAGCGTTGAACTCAGACCAGTTCTAAGTTCCAGCAAATCAAAGAAGGCACCTTGCGGTGCCTTTTTTGTCGAAAAAACAAGCAAATGTTACAAAAACACATTACAGCATCAGCACTTGATTACTTAATCAAGGTAAATGCTTCATGAAAGCAGTCTATGCTACGTTCAATTGAGAGAGGAGAAGTTCTAATGAAAAAAATGATGATGATTGCGGGTGTTGGTCTAATGTCAACCACATTGTTTGTGGGTTGCCAAAATGTAAGTCCAGAAAATAAGCGTATTGGTTCAGCTGCCATTGGTGGTGGTGCAGGTGGTGCTGTCGGAAAAGGTTTAGGCGGTAATATTGGCGCTGGACTTGGTGCGGCGATTGGTGCTGGTGTTGCTGCCAATGCAAAAGGTGCGAATAGTAAAAACACCAGAAACAGTGCGATTGGTGCTGGTGTGGGTGCGGCTCTGGGTGGTGCGGTCCTGGGGGGAGAGGCTGGTGCTGCGGTAGGTGGCGCACTGGGCGGTAGTGCTGGCGCAGCGTATGGTGAGAAAAAAGGCAAATACTAAATACTAGAATTTAGAAGTACGCCAAGTATTGTTTAAAAATTAGGAAGAAGCCCTTGTCTAGGATAAGGGCTTCTTTTTGTCATTTAAAGCGTCAATTTAATGATGATAAAAAATGGATAGTCTTTACAAAACATTAATCGATTGGGACATTCTAATAACACAATAAGATCAAACTCCACATAAAAGAAGATTATGCTTTTTAGTAGAACCGAACAGGAGTGAGCATAGTCATGAAAAAAACAATGGGTTTAGTTTCTACTTTGATGTTATCAGCAGTGATGTTTACAGGCTGCCAGAATATGACCCCATCTGACCAGCGTATTGGTGCGGCGGCGCTTGGTGGTGCTGTCGGTGGTGGTGTAGGTAACCATGTGGGTGGTGGCCTTGGTGCAGGCGTTGGTGCGGCAGCGGGCGCAGGTGTGGGTGCAAACGCCAAGGGTGGCAGCAGCAACTCAACCACAAGCAGTGCCATTGGTGCAGGTATTGGTTCCGTAATCGGTAAATCAATCTTTGGTGGTGATTCTGGTGCTGCGATTGGTGGCGCAATCGGTGGTGGTGCTGGTGCAGCCATTCAGGAGAAGAAAAAATAAGTTTTATCTGATTGATTTAAAAATGCCTGCAACTGATTGCAGGCATTTTATTTGAAAAAAGACGGGTTAAGAGCTGGCTTTGGGTTTCTTACGACGGATGTATAAAACCTTTTCAACTTCTGCAATTCGCGTTCCCGCATCATCCACAATATTCAATGTATAGTTTCGAAACACAGATTCATGATTTTCAGCCAGTTGCTTAATTTCCGCAATTTCAGTGGCACTGAGCTGTATATCCGCATAGACGGTGCTGCGACCTGGTGACAGGAAATTAATCGAGGCACTTTTATCCCACACAATGTATTTATGGCCTAAATGGTGCATCAGGATCAGCATATAAAATGGGTCAACCATTGAATATAAACTGCCACCAAAATGTGTCCCAACAATGTTACGGTTTTTTCGGGTGAGCGGCATTTTGACACGGATGTGGTAATTGTCCAGATCAATGGTTTCAATTGCGATTCCTGCACCACGGTAAGGGGAGTAGTGGTTGATCATAAATTTGGAAACCACAGGAATGGTTCGAATTTTTTTGAAAATGTCTTTCATGGTCAATTTTTTTTCTTGCAACTCTATTCATACTCCATAAGTATCATTTTTATTGTATCGCTGGCAATGGCTGTTTTATGACCATGCCGACTGAAAACAAAATGGGAAGGAATTATGCAAGTACAAGTAAAAACCGTCACCACATCTGATCAGCAAACACTTTGTGTCAAAACATGGGGTGATGAGAAAAAGACACCATTGGTGCTGGTACATGGCTATCCAGACAATCAGGAAGTATGGGAACCGATTATTGAGAAGTTGGTAAATGACTATTTTGTCGTGACCTACGATGTTCGTGGTGCAGGGCTATCTTCCATTCCTAAACGCATCAAGGATTATCGTTTACCACGTTTATCGCTGGATTTGCAGGAAGTGGTTGATCAGGTTCTGCCAAACCGTAGTTTCCATATGGCAGCGCATGACTGGGGTTCTCTACAGTCTTGGGAATCGGCAACTGAGCCAAAATTAAAAGGTCGCTTATTGTCCTATACCACCATTTCAGGACCTTGTCTGGACCACGCCTCTCTGTATCTACGTGAGAAATTTAAGTCTGCTCCAAGCAATGTCTTGAAGATGCTGACTAAATCATGGTACATCGGTGCATTCCATTTACCATTGCTTGCACCAACAGTATGGACATTCTTTAGTCCAGAGAAATGGGGCAAGATTTTAAGTGGTCTGGAGAAAAAACAGGATCTACCATTGAATGCCAATATTGTGGCGGATGGTAAATATGGAATTAACCTGTACCGTGCCAACTTTATTCCATCCTTGACCCAGCCACGCCAGCGTTATGCACAGTGTCCTGTACAGGCAATTGTGTTAAAGCGCGACGCGTTTGTCAGTCCTGAATACATTACGGAATCCATGCCAAAATGGGTGGAGAAGTTTGAATATACCGAGCTGGATGCCAATCACTGGGCAGTACTCAGCCAGCCAGAAAAGATTGCTGAACTGATCCGTCAATTTATCCAGCGTCAGGCGGCCTAAGGCTTTAGCGCATTATTCAGAATAAAAATCACATAAGAACGATCACAATTCGGCGATATTTTCAGCTAGGTTTTCATGAATCTGCTAGAATATCGCCTTTTCTTTGCTCCTGAATTTTTTCATGAATGCTGTCGTCATTGCGATTGCCGTGATGTTTATCCTGTCACTGGCACGCGTTTCTGTTGTTCTCACATTGGTGGTCTCTGCCATTATTGGCGGTCTGGTCGCAGGTCTAAGCCTTTCTCAAACGGTCGAAGCCTTTAATGCAGGGCTGGGGGATGGTGCTGAAGTTGCCTTGGCCTATGCTGTGCTCGGTGCTTTTGCCTTGGCGCTTTCAAAATCAGGACTGCCTGATTTACTTGCCCATAAACTGATTGGTTTATTAGGCATGGAGGCGGGGAAAAGTCAGGAAAAAAAGGTGAAATATCTTTTATTGACCATTTTACTGATCGCAGCCATTTTCTCCCAGAACCTGATCCCCGTGCATATCGCCTTTATTCCAGTATTGGTGCCGCCATTATTAAAGGTGATGAACCACCTAAAGCTGGATCGACGGGCGGCGGCGTGTGTACTGACGCTGGGTCTGGTTGGGACCTATATTTTCCTGCCAGTCGGTTTTGGTGCGATTTTCCTTGAACAGATTCTGATGGGAAATATCAACAAGATTGGTGCGGCCTATGGGCTGCATGTCGAGCGTGGCATGATGCCATTGGGGATGGTAATTCCTGTGCTGGGCATGGTGATCGGTACGTTGGTGGCGGTGTTTATCAGCTATCGCAAGCCCCGCGACTATATTGACCGCTCAATCACCCCTGTCACCACCATTGACCTGGACAAGCCACTTCGGGCAACTGCACAGTCGGATTATGACTTGAAAGCGGATGCTGAAGAACTCAGGCATGAAGCAGAAAATGTACCTTATATCTCGAAGAAAACCATGTTGATGGCCCTGCTTGCCATCGCCTTAACCCTGGTGGCACAGTTGTATTCGGGTTCAATGATTCTAGGCGGTCTGGTTGGCTTTGCGGTGCTGTCGGCATCTGGCATTTTTAAATGGCAGGATGCTGATGATGTGTTTGTACAGGGCATGCGTATGATGGCGCTGGTGGGCTTCATCATGATTTCGGCGGCGGGTTTTGCCTCAGTGATGACCCACACTGGTGATATTAACCATTTGGTGAATGGCGTGGTGCACATCATTGGTGACAATCATGCATTGGCTGCATTCCTGATGCTGTTTATTGGTCTGTTTGTCACCATTGGCATTGGTTCTTCGTTCTCAAGTGTGCCTGTGCTGGCAGTGATTTATGTGCCTTTGTGTGTACAGTTTGGTTTCTCGCCTTTGGCCACCATTGCGCTGATTGGAACAGCGGCGGCACTGGGGGACGCGGGTTCACCTGCCTCTGATTCAACCTTGGGGCCAACGGCTGGTTTGGGGGTTGATGGTCAACATGATCACATTTGGGATACCGTTGTGCCAACATTTATACACTTTAATATCCCGCTGCTCATTTTTGGCTGGATTGCCGCAATGGTTTTATAATGAATAGAGAATGGTTCCATAAGGAACCATTTTTTATATTAAGAAATAATAAAATATCACTTATATTAAATACAATAATTATGTTTATTAAATAATAACTATATTTATTTTAAACCACCTTAATATGAATAATTGCTATTTATTTATCATGGAAGAAATAAAGTGACATTTTTTGTCTTTTATTGCTGTTTATTATATTAAGTTCTCATTTTATTTTGTAATAAAACTAAATTTATTTAGTGTATACTTTAAAAGATTTATTTTAAATATATCTTTAAGCTGGTTAATTCTGATAAAAATACTTGGTTTTCAATTGGTTAATCCTAGTAAATTAGTTTGATTTATAAATAATTACATATCTTTACAAATTTATATTGTTGTTAATCAGATGTTTGTAAAAATAATTAAATTGGTCGGAATTAATATGTATTGCATAAAATAAAAAGACATGATTATTATTAAATACAAGTTGAAATTTTGATTAAAGAGGTTTTTTTAAATGCTAAAAAAATTATTAGTTATTACATTATTGGGGTTGTCTTCAACTGCATTTGCTGGCGGTTTTCAGGTTAAGGTGGGTGGCAGTGTAATTTCACCCACAGATGAGACAAAAATCACTGGACTAGGAACTTTAAAAGCAGATTATGAATATGCATTTACCCCATCGGTAGAATATTTTCTGGGTGATACGCCATTTTCTGCGGAAATCTTGCTGGCAACTCCAATCTCACATGATGTGAGTCTGGATGGCACCAAGGTGGCAAAGCTTAAACATTTACCACCGACCATCACTGCAAAATATAACTTTAAAAATGCAACTGGTTTTACGCCATATATTGGGGTAGGTGGTACAGCTTTTGTGGCATGGGATGAGAAAGGTGTCGGTCCTTTGGCTGGGGATAAGGTAAAAGTAAAAGAAGACTTTGGTTTTGCTGGGCAGTTGGGTTTTACTTTCCAACCTGCCGATGCGAAAAACTGGGGTGTGTTCTTTGATGCGCGTTATGCACAGCTCAGCCCAGAAGTAAAAATAAATGGTACCAAACTCACCGATTTGGATATTAATCCAATGGTATACACACTGGGCTATAGTTATAAATTCTAAACCCAGCATTTACATGAAGAGCCTCGCAGTTACGCGAGGCTTTTTTATTTTGCAATTTGGCTATAAAACAGATACAGGTTGAAAACATGGAGTTTTGTATGCTGGAAATAATTTAAAGTCATGTGGATTAAAGTGTATGAACAAACTGCTGGCCTATGGAGTATTGGTTTCCTTAATGGCCTTGCCACAGGCACATGCGGCAAGTTTTTCCTGTAAAGCCGCCAAATTAAAAGCTGAACAGCAAATCTGCCAGAATATTGGACTGAATGATGCTGATGTAAAACTGGCAACCACCTATCAGATTATCCTGCATGCATTGCCAATGGGCGGGCGGGATGCAGAAAAGGATAAGCAGTTCCAGTGGTTAAAGCAGCGTAACTCCTGTGGGGCCAATACACCATGCCTGAAACGTGCCTATGCACAGCGACAGTTGCAGCTTGACCAGTTGTTGCAGGATCGCGTGCTGAGTCACGGGCCATTTTAATGGTGGGCGCGTATAAAAAAATTTAGTCCTAAGGATTGAAAAATCATGGAAATACTCCATTCATAAATCATTCTAAATTTAAGCCTCACAAATAAGGAGTGATTTATGAGTGAACAAGCCTCAAAAAATTATAGTTTCCAAGCTGAAGTTGCTCAGTTATTGCATTTGGTGACGCATTCCCTCTATTCCAATCCTGAAATTTTCCTGCGTGAATTGATTTCCAATGCATCGGATGCCTGCGATAAGCTGCGTTTTGAGGGGATCAACCATCCTGAATATTATGAAAATGATCCAGACCTGCATGTTCGTGTCATTCTGGATAAAGACAACAAGACCTTGACCATTTCAGATAATGGTATTGGTTTAAGCCAGCAGGAAGCGATTGACAACCTTGGTACCATTGCAAAGTCAGGCACCAAGGACTTTATGTCCAAACTGACAGGTGACCAGAAAGCCGATGCGCAACTGATTGGCCAGTTTGGTGTGGGTTTCTATTCAGGCTTTATTGTTGCCGATAAAATCACGGTGGAGTCCCGTCGTGCGGGGCTGGATGCAGCCGAGGGTGTGCGCTGGATCAGTGGCGGTACAGGCGAGTTTGAAGTTCAGCAAATTGATAAAGTGAGCCGTGGTAGCGACATCATTCTGCATTTACGTGATGATGCACTTGATTATCTTGAATCGTGGAAAGTCAAACAGATCATCAACAAATATTCAGACCATATTAGCCTGCCAATCCAGATGCAAAAAGAGGTCTGGCAAGAGGAAGAGGTTGCCGAGGGTGAAGAGCCTAAAGGCGGCCAGATGGTCAAAACCGATGAATGGGAAGCAATTAACTCGGCCAGTGCGTTGTGGACTCGTAGCAAGAGCGAGATTACTGACGAACAGTATATTGAGTTCTATAAAAACCTCAGTCATGACTTTGCTGAACCATTGGCATGGGCACACAACCGTGTTGAGGGCAGTACCGAATATACCCAGTTGCTGTATATCCCAAGTCAGGCGAAGCAGGATTTATTTACCCGTGAGGCAAAGGCGGGTATCAAGCTCTATGTAAAACGTGTGTTCATCATGGATGAGGCGGACAATCTAATTCCAAACTATTTACGTTTCGTTCAGGGCGTGGTGGACAGTGCCGATTTACCGCTGAATGTTAGCCGTGAATTGTTGCAGGAAAGCCGTGATGTGAAGACCATTCGTGAGGGCAATGCCCGCCGTGTTCTGACCCTGTTGGATGGCTTGGCAAAATCGGAAGATGAGAAAGATCAGGAAAAATTCAAAACGTTCTACACTGAATTTGGTTCAGTGTTAAAAGAAGGTTTGGGTGAAGATACGGGTAACCGTGAGCGTATCTTAAAGCTGTTACGTTATGCGACATCCACCAATGATGAAATCTCAACCTCTTTGGCTGACTATAAAGCCCGCATGAAAGAGGGGCAGAAAGCCATTTATTATGTGACAGCGGATAACTTAACCGCCGCGAAAAATTCACCACAGCTTGAAGTGTTCAAGAAGAAAGGCATCGAAGTGTTACTCATGGCAGACCGTGTCGATGAGTGGGCAATGAATTTTGTCTTTGAATTTGATGGTACGCCATTACAGAACGTGTCTAAAGGTGCTGTGGATTTAGGTGATCTACAGGATGCAGATGAGAAAAAGGCGCTTGAGGAGGCGGCTGAACAGTTTAAACCTGTGGTGGAGCGTTTAAGCACTTCATTGAAAGACAAAACCAAGGAAGTCCGTGTGACCACCCGTTTGGTTGACTCACCTGCATGTTTGGTCACTAGTGAGGGCGAACTCTCTCCACAGTTGATCCGTATGCTGAAACAGGCAGGTCAGGCGGTTCCTGAAAGCAAGCCAACTCTGGAAATTAACCCTGAACATCCATTGGTGAAAAAACTGGAAAGCTCAGCACAGTTTGATGACCTTGCCAATGTGATTTTTGATCAGGCGGTGATTGCCGAGGGTGGCTTGCCAGAAGACCCAGCGGCTTATGTCAAACGCATCAATAGCCTGTTGTTGAAGTAAGCCCTTAAATAATAAAAAACCTCTGATCCGTCAGAGGTTTTTTGTCTCTATGGATAACATTAAAGTTATCCACAGTTGTGCTGATATTTTCATCAGAAATGCATCTCAAAGGACATTTGATAGTTGAAATGATTGTCTTGTTTATCGGATGGAATATTTAAATAATTAATGTCGTTTTGCATAAAGATCCAGTTACGCCAGACGGGGCGTTTCCAGGAAAAGTAAGGTCCCCATTCATTGACGCGCAGCTCCCTGTTTTCATAGTCACCCGTACTAAAAACACCATAGCTAATATTGTTTTTGGACAGCAGCGATAGTTTCTGGAACGTACGGTTACTCCATGTATATTCTTCATTCTGGCTTTTAGAGACATTCAACTGGGTTGAAAACAGGCTGTGATATTTAAGCTGCTGGGTTAAATCCAGATTGGTTTCCGCATAGTTCTTGCTGCTTGAACCATAGCGGAAGATTTGTGCGGTATCCAGATGTATACCTGAGGCCAAGGCCCAGTTCTTCTTTGCTAAAAACTGGACATAAATATCTGTGTCAGAATTTGTGCCTAGATCAAGATCGTTGTTAAAGGGTAGCAAGCCTGAAAGGGTTGACCAGCCTGCACTGATCGGATTTGCTGTGGCTATGGTTTTATGCGCATTATGCTTGGTGTTTTTTCCCAGTTTTTTTATGGTTTGGGGCTGTTGTGCGCGTTGCCACAATGAATCGTCGCCAAACACCTGCATGAGTTCCTGTCTGAGTTGTTCATCACCTGATTCATTGTTGGAATCTACGGGCGTGGTGCAGGTTAAGGTGTGGATTAGGTGGTGTTGGCGTTGAAAAGAGTGTTTAGTGATGGAAATGGGTGAGTGAACCACATGTCTGTTTAAGGATAAAAATATGGGAAAGAATGGGCTGAGTAGATAACCCAGACATAGGTTGCCAACAATCAAGAAATACACAGGCAAGGCGTATTGTTGATTCATGCTGAAATAAAGAAAAATAAAAGAGGATAAATATAGTAATCAAAGCTTAAACCTATATTTATTAAGGAAAGAATTTTTACAAATAAAAAAGCCCAATCGCTATGTTGATTGGGCTTCTGTCTGGTTTAGCTGTGTTTAAAACAGGGTTTCAAGACGAATGAATGTGCTAACATAATGGCTACGGTCTTCGCGGTGGTCATTGAAGTAGTTCAGGTCGCCCTGCACATAGAACCATTCGCGCCATAGGGGCTGACGCCATGAAACAAAAGGCCCCCAGCTATTGAGGCGTAGGTTGTTGTCATTGTAGTAACCACCAGTATAAATGCCATAGTTGAAATTGTTGTGGGCAAAAAATTGATGCTGGCGGAATGTCCTGTTTTCCCAGGTCAGGTCATCATCCTGTTCATCGGCATAGATCAGGCTAAACTGGTTGGATAAAAAAGGCTGGTTAGGACGTGCGTGGACCAGCTCCAGATTGGTGCGCAGGTAGTTTTCACTGTCACTGCCATAACGATAAATCTGTTCGGCGTTGAAATGGAAGTCATTGCGTAGGGTCCAGTTTTTTTCAGCCCTTAAGCGTAGGTAGACATCATCACCTGAACGGATACCAATATCGGCATCGGTCTCAAAAGGTAGTCGCTTGGAGAAATTTGAAAAACGTAGCGCAATAGAGCCATTGTTATCCCGTGCCTGTTTGGAATCAAGCCTTTTGCTGGAATCCTGATTCGGTTGATTGTTGATATTGGCAATATTGTTGTCAAACTCATCGTCCAGCGTATCATCACCGAAGACCAGACTCAGCCGTTTCTCCAGAGTGGGGAGTTTAATCTTCCCCCGAATACGGGGTTTCACTTCGTAATTGTCGTATTCATTCCAGTAGTTGTCGAGCATAAAGCGGATGGTGGCGGAAGCGGGCTTTTCTGGGTCTACCTCCCCAAACCAGTCATCAATCTTAACTGAGGTGCGGTCAGCCCATTCGCGGATATTGCGCTGTTTTCGGTCAATCCATGTCCTGTCTTCCGTTTCCGCCGTTGGCGGCACAATCGGCTGATTGGACTGTTCAGGAAAAACAGTTGGGGCCGCATCCACCCATTTTGGAATATAGTCCAGAAAATTTTCAGATGTCGCCGCTTCCGTCTGTGGAGGTTGGGGCTGCGGTGGATTCTGTGGCTCAGTGTTTGACGCCGCATAGACCATGCTGGCTGAACCTAGAGAGCACGCCATAAAGCTATAAAATAAAGGTCGTGACACTGTTTTTGGGAAAATCATCATAATGCAGGCTTATATATTGTTCTTGACTCCACTCTTGATGATTTACTGAATAAAATCAAGTGATAGACACAAAAAGTAGTCATATCAACAAAGCTTGTTGACACTTGGTTGGAGGATGTTTCAGGGGTAGATGATGAACAGATCAATCAGTGGAAAATAATGGCTTGCAATAAAAATCCATCATTTCTAACCACAACTGGAATGTTGCAGGGAAAATGATGGACTGAGGGGGTAAAATTTAGGATGGTTTTAAGATGATTCTGAGGCCGCACTGCTTTCCAGTGCCTGATAAAGGTCATGTACAGAAATGGGTTGTGGCAGGCGGCTAATTACCTGACGGATCAGTTGCCAGGTATATCCCTCGGCACGGTCCAGCAATAGGTATGGATAGGCCTGGTCTTCACTTGACAGTCTAACGCGTTCCGAACCGTGAATGATACGGATTTTCTGGCGTTCCCTTAACAGGATAACAGGGGTCAGGAACGTTGCCGCAGTTTCCTCGAATGGAATGAATTTCTGGGTATTGATAAATGATACAGGGATATAAGGATATACCCGCTGGTCGCGCTGCCAGACCAAGGTGCCATTCATGACACATTCATTAAACAGGGTTTCATGCTGGTGGTAATGCTGCTTGAAATTTATCCAGCTGGTCTGGTGGATCGAGCTGGTTCTGGTGTGACGCTGGTCGGTATAGGCCTGTAGGATGGTGGTCGCATATTCAATGTTGTGTGTACCCACGAGCACCACATAATGCGAGAACTGGCCCTGTGCGTACAACTGCTCTGCAATAAAAACCTGTGCAGATTCCCAGATTGGTTGTGCGTCATTCTCTGCCTTGAGATAGAGCCAGTCAATTTTAATGTTCTGGTCAATGTCATTGTGCAGATCAACACGGTAAAGCGAAGGGAATGTACGTGCGTCAACACGTTCCAGGCGGCACAGCAGACCATCCAGATTGAAGTCTTTCAGTGCGATCGGCTTGGCCTTGTTCAGGTTCGCTGTAGGGCGCACATTCTGTTTAAAGCTTGATTTGGCCCGCGTGGTGGTCGCTGTGGATGCAACAGGCTGGATTTTTTCCTGAATAATCGCTTCCAACTGTGACTGAAAGTTTTCGGTTTCTTCTCTCATTATCGATAGTGCATCCTTATGGGCTGCCTGATCTGAAAGGGCATCTGTTGAATTCTGATGTATGGGTTCCAGAACAGGGATGAGGTGTTCAAGCTCATCATCTGTTTTTACATAGTCGCTGGCATGGCGCTGTAGCCATTTTAACGCATCCTGGGATGAGTTCATCCACGGGCTTTTAAGGAAAGACAGGGCTGGGCGAATCACCCAGACTTGCCAGTGCTGTGCCTGACGTAAGGCGGCCCAGCCCATGTCCCCAGAAGCGAATAGGGCATTCTCGACGCGCCCCATAAAGTTAAAGGTGCCACGATAGGTCATGGCGTAGCCATAATCTGCGAGTTCTTCTGCGGAAAACTCTTCGTTCTGGATAAATTGTTTAAACGGAATCAACTGGTCCTGAAAGGCAGGATCGTTACAAGATGCACAAATGTCTTTAATACGTTGTTTTGATTTTGCAATTTCAAAAAGCGAAGTTTTATTGTCATTGAGCCCATCAATGAGAGTTTTGAGCTCATCAACCAAAAGAGCTTTCTCTAATACGTCCATCGATAGTTTCCTTAGAGATAGGCTTGAGCCTGTTTTAAATAGTGAAGCAGTACAATATTGACAGCAATCTCTAACAGTTTGTATTCAGTTGTAGTCGTTGAAGTATGCTGTTTCGCCCACGTTACAAGCTGTTCAATGCATATTTGTTCTGGTTGGGTCTGACCGTTAATGAGGGCTTGTAACGCTTGCATTTCCATAACAAAAGAATGTCACTTTATGACGATTATAGAAGAAAACAATGCAAAATCTATAGTCTATAAGTTAGTAAAAAATCTCATTTAGCTATTCCAAATAGAGAAATTGTTCATGGTTTAGCTTTGAAAATAAAAACATTTTAAAAGTATGCATCGGTTAATTAGATCACAAAACTAAATTGTATCTGTAAATTTATGGCTGAGTTGTGACCAGCCGCACATATCTGCTGGTGAAAAGCCCAGCAAACAGGAGCGCTTAAAAAATGACGGAATGATGACCCTAGATAAAAGGTGGTTTTTTTATGATAAAAGGTTGATATAAAAAGAGATTATACAGGTCTGTATATGAATGGGTAAGCTTCGGCCTGACGTTGAAGCTTACCCAATGACCAGCATTATTAAGGTTTGATTTCGCAACTTTCATCATTACATTGCGCAGCATCATCCTGCTCAATTTCTGTTATTGCTGACTGGGCCTGTTGCAGCGCCTGCAAGAAAATCTCACGTGGTTGTGCGCCAGAAAGTGCGAGTTTCTGGTCAAACACGAAAAACGGCACTCCTGTGATGTTGAGCTGTTCGCGGGCAATTTTTTCATCGTGACGAACAAAATCGGTCAGTTCATCTGAATCAAGCACATACTCGACTTCGGCATTGTCCAAACCAATCCGTGAGGCAATTTCCTCAACCACCTCACGCTCACCAATCGCCAGGCCCTCAGTCATATAGGCATGGAAAAAGGCCTCTTCTGCCTCATTGCCTAGACCCTTGCTCTGTGCCAGATGGATGATGCGGTGGGCATTGAAGCTGTTGCCTGAGTTGGCTTTCTGCCATTGAAAATCAATGCCCTCAGTAGCCGCCATTGCAGCTACATTACGTTCCATCTCCTCCATTTCGGCATAGCTTCGACCATATTTCCTGGCTAGGCGCTCAGTATTGGAACCCTCATGTTTTGCAGGCGCGTTTGGGTCAAGCTCATAGCTATGCCAATGCACCTCCAGTTCAATGCCCGCCTCTGCCGCCACATGCTCAAGACGTTTTTTACCGATATAACAAAAAGGGCAGACCACATCTGACCAAATATCCACACGCATGGCATATCTCTTCAATTTCAGTTAAACAGATAATAGGGGCGAAGCCACTGAATTTAAAGCGATGAAAATGTAATGCTCCGTTACGAGAATTGAAATAAAAAATGATAAAACAGAGGCCTGTTATTGATTAGACTGGTTTTTACAACATAAAAAATATAATTAAATCTGGAGGCGATATGCGCCGTTTTTTATTCTTTCTTGCGCTTGTGGTGATCTGTATCGGTTCTTTTTTCCTGTATCAACATCGTCTGCAACAACATGCGGCCAACAGCCAGCAAATGTTTGAGGTGGTGATGGCGGAGAAAATGCGTGAGCTCTATGATCAGGCGCAAGATTGGTCAACTCCTGTAAAGCTGGATGTGCATGATCCGCGTTTGTCGGGTGATCACAAGGTGATGTCTGAGTTCCTGCTCACCTACTGGATGCAAAACATTGAGGCGCGTAACCATTATTTACGGCAACTGAAAGAAGTGCACTGGGACACGTTTTTAGATGTGGAACGTTTGGATCAGGATCGCCAGCGGAATTATAGGGAAACAGAACAAATGCTGGCTGATGTGAATAAAATCTCAGCTGAATATGAACAGGAACGGCAGCATATCCAGTTACGCGCACTTGAGCAGGCAAAAAGTCTTGCGATCCACCATGACATGAGAAAGTCACTGCAAGAAAAACTGGAGAACAACCTGAAAGCGGATAAGGCCCATGACATTTTTCCGATTGAGCAGCAGATCATTAGCAAGGCACAGGCCATGTTTGATATGCTGAGAAACAGCCAGTGGCAGCGCAAAGATAAAACCATTCTTTTTCATGAGACCTCTCAGGTAAAAAGGTTTAATACGCTTTATCAGGAAGTTCTCAAGCTGAACAGCAAGATGGAAAAGATCAAGAAGAATAATGCCGAGGTGTTGGAAGAGGAACTGTAAGGCAACTGCAAATTATTATAAGGAAGCTCTAAATCGACCCATTTGAAATGAAGAATTTTAAGATATGAATTTATTAGAACTGTTTTATAAGGTGAGACCTTTTGTATTGCCTTATAAGTTACTGGTTGTGGTGACGCTGGTATTGACCTTAATCGGTGCCTTAACTGCACAGGTGAATGCGTTGACTTTGCAGTATGCGGTCGACCGCATCAATGCCGTGGTTGAATCGGGACAGGGCTTGAATGCAGGTGGGCATATTCTGGTCACCATCAGTGTGATTTTATTGTCCAAGGAAGTGATCAATATCTTTATCCAGTTTGGACAGAAATTTTTTGGGGAGAAGTTAAGGATTTTGGTTGCACAGGATGTGGCGCAGGCCATCATCGTCAAATTCCTGCAATATCGGCTGGCTTTCTTTACCCAGGATGACAATCAGGCGGGAAAATTGCAAACCCGTATCGATCGTGGTATTGGCTCCATTACCCGACTGGTTCAGATCTTCTTTATTGATATTTTTCCATTGTTTAGCAGTGCCATTATTGCGCTGTGCCTGATGTTCTATGCCAATGTCTGGATTGGTTTGGTGGCGCTGTGCATTGTGCCGATTTATTTCTGGATTACCTTTAAGCAGGCGCAGAAACTGGGTGGAACACGGCGCAATTTACGTGATGGTCGCGAGCGTAAAAGTCAGGGTATTTTAAGTATTATTAATTCCATTACCGTGATTAAATCTTTTAACCGTGAAAAAATCGAGGCGGAGAAACAGCTCAGCCTACAAAAACAGCTTACTGACAACCAGATGCATACCCGTCAGCTCAGCTTTCTGTTTGATGGACTAAAAACCTTTATTGAGCAGATTGGTGTGGTGTTTATCATCATCCTGACAGCTTATTTTGTGCTGGTCGGTGATATGAGCATAGGCATGATCATGTTTCATATCCTGCTGTTTAATAACGTGTCTGCACCCATCCGTTCATTGCACCGCATCTATGATGAAGTAAATGACGCGATGATTTATGCGGAAAGCTTCTTCAAGATACTGGAAGCCGATGATGAAATTGAAACCTCTGGAAAGCTCAAACCAAAGCCACTGACAGGCAGGTTTGAACTGAAACAGGTGAATTTTTACTATCCCAATGGCTTTCATGCACTGAAAGATATTAACCTGACCATACAGCCGAACAAGATCACTGCATTGGTGGGCTTGTCGGGAGCGGGTAAATCTACCCTGATCAGTTTATTGGATAAATTCTATTTACCGCAGTCGGGAGAAATCCTGCTCAACGGCACGCCATTAAACCAAATCGACACCCAGTATTTGCGCGACCATATTGGTCTGGTGCTGCAAAAGAACCATATCTTTCAGGGCACCATTGAGGAAAATATCCGCTATGGCAAGATGGATGCAACACAGGACGAAATTATCCTTGCCGCTCAAAAAGCCTCCATCCATGAGCAGATTTTGAAGTTGCCACAGGCTTATCAGTCCAATGCCCTATTACTTTCGGGAGGGCAGCAGCAACGTATAGCCATTGCACGGATGTTCCTGAAAAATCCGCCAATTATTTTTCTGGATGAACCCACTGCAAGCCTTGATGCGATTGCAACCGAACAGATCAAGCATAGTCTGGATGAGATCAAGCAGGGTCGTACCGTGATCATTATCTCGCATAGCCTTTCTCAGATTATTGATGCCGATTACACCTATGTGATGCAGGACGGCATGATTGTGGAGCATGGTGAACACCACCAGCTTTACCAGCAACAGGGCGTGTATAAAAATATCTTTGATGCGATGGCAAAGAGCCTCAATATTGAGAAAATTTCCAAGACCTTTGAGGGCGATGATGAGGAGGAAACGCACAGTTAGCCATGTTCATCATCCTGTTGGAAAAGTCTTTATATTTTTGGATTAATCAAAAATCTTATCCGCGGCCTGGAATGGCAAGCTCACCACATCAATCGCCACTGCAAATGGCAGCAGAACCAATTTTTCGAAAGGATTCATGCCTGATTTGGATGTATAGCTTTCCTCTTTCTGGGTATAAATAGTGACCTGATAAGGCTTGCTTAAGGCTTTTAATGAGGTCAGGTTGTTTGCGGCAGGGTAGACCACACCCGCCAGCTTAACATCAAAGCAGAAGCGTTGCGCCTGCATCCGTTCATCACTGGAGGAAGAACATTCCTTGGCGCCATTTTCAATAAAAAACTCCAGGTCTTTTTTACTTAAATCCTCTTTAAGCTTTACATAGGAAAGTGGCAAGGTGCCCGAAAAATTTCCATCGTTCTTTTCAGAATAAAAGTTTAGGTCTCGTGTGATCTGAATATTTTTAGGGTCAAGCTTGCTAATCAAGGTTACAAACTGGGAGCCACCCTGCGTGAGGATATAGCTATTCTTTTGTCCTGCAATCACGATGCTGTCTCTAGGTAAATTCAGGACCGTTTGTGCAGGCCGTCCGAAAGCAACCACATTGTCTTCAACCAAAGTGACTCTGGTGGTTCGATTATAGGTTTTACCATCTTTGGTGATCAGGGTTTTGGTGGCACAGCCTGTTAAAAATGTGGCAATGATTGCCACACCAAGTGTTGCCTTGCTTAGGGTTGAAGACATCCATTTACTCCTAATATTTTGAATTCTAAATTAAAATAATGATTGATATTGATATAATCCTGAGGGAACGATAATAAAAAATCTCTGTATAAGCGAGGGTTTTATCGATCAAATATGACCATATTTACAAAGATTAAACATGACCACTCTCAAACATGGATTTTATCTTTGGTTCAAATTTTAAATCACGGTGACCGTTTATCTGAGCCATACTGAATCGAACAGCACTTTGTTGTAGCCTATTCATAGATGCTTTTATTTAACTCACTGTTTTCTTATGGATGAGAGATATTTGGAGCAAGCGATGAACTTTCTAAAACGATCTGTCTTTCTTTCCCTATTTGCTTTTATGGCGTTACCAACCGTGCAGGCAGAAGAGGTGACCACATTGCCAACAATTCGTGTTATGGCTGAATCTGAGTTGCGTGAAGAAGTGGGACCTGTTCCATTTCAGGAAGACATTAAAGTGCGTCAGGCGTTACAACACCGTATATATAAGACCCATAGTGATATGCAGAATGAGCCAATAAAGGAAAGCACAGTTACAGTCGATTATCAGCCGAAAATAGCAGAACCAGATACCTCTCAACTTTCACCTGCGTTACAACAGTATATTCTAGCCGTCGCTATGGGCTTGCAGTCACCTGATCCCACCGACGGAGTTTTTAAAATGTTGGAACCTATGAATATTAACCGTAATAATGTGGATGGTATTCGTGATGGAACGATTAAAGTGAATGTTGAGGATATTTTAAGGTTACAGCAGCAAATTAGGGATGGGTTAAAAAGTCAAAATCAATTTCTTATGCGCTAAAATTTGGATTGCATCTGAAATAAAAAATCCCCGCTTTATGATCTGACCCCAATAAGTTGGACAGTTTGATTAAGTGGTTTTTAAGGACTGAG
>NZ_JAOCLL010000029.1:0-27750 GCF_029845285.1 Acinetobacter sp. GD03645
CTTAGTAGTTTTTTTATAAGATATCTCTATAAATTATATAAGTTGCTTATGTATGAATACTCACACAAACGTATTAGCTGTAGAAGATGCGAACTCAATCGAAAATAACAAGAAATTTGTTACTCATGATTTATGTATCTGCTTTTATGAATTAACTTTTAAATCAAAAAGACTACCAAAAGAGAAATTGGCAGGCCCTCCATCTACAAAGCCTTTAGTCCTTAATGTATTCAATGCTATTAAAGAATATTCTGATATAAAAAAAATTAAAGTCTTTACAGCTAAAGAACGTTATTCACATCATCTAGATCACATTCATATTTCTGATGATAAATCTTATATTGAATGTGTTTTTGCTTGTTTAGATAAAGAAGCAGAGGATTTAAGAAAGTATAATGAATTAAAAGATGAAGAGTCTGTTATTAACTTCAATCAAAATGAAAGCCATATCAAACGAACTCATGTATTAATTCAATTAACAGAAGATAAGACAAAAGCAAACTTATTCTTTGAAGCAAATCGAGGAACTTCTTTAGGGACAATTCGAGAGTTGTTTAACTTTATTCTTGATACAATCCGTTTAAAAGCAACAAATCCTGAGTTATTTGAAGAAATCTATGTAGGTGGTTTAGATGAAATTATGAATTTCAGCATCGTTACATCTATTGATCCAGTAGAAGATAAAGATATCGTTGAAAGGATAAAAAGTGGTGATTTTTTAAGAGTTGAAATTACAAAAACCAATGAGCTTAAATTTCATGAAGAGTTATCAAACTTATATGAATCTAAACAGTCATTTGAGTTAAAACCATCTTTCAGCCAAAAAGAATCCTTAGCAAAATTCTCGGAAGGTTTAAAGAAATTTACTGATAAACATGTTTTAGGGAAAAAAACTCAAGAAAAGGTTAAGGTCAGTCATAAATTAGTTTTTAGACAAGGAGACCATGAAAGAAAAGTTGAGTTGGATATTCTAAATGAGTCTATTTCGACTATTGCTGTTAAAAAGCATTGGATTGATAACTTTGAGAGACATTCCCTGCCAAAAGATATAAAGTTCGATTCAAATGTATTTGATACATTGAAGCGAATTAGTAAACAAAAAAATAGTTCATAAGGTCAAATTCTGTGGACGAACTCAAGGAATTACCTTTCAAGTATTTAAAAATTAGATGGCATAATGGAGATAATCAACCTTTCTATGGCTTCAAAAAAGACATTGATTGGATTTGGCCTATAAAGTTCGCCACTTACGCTACTCTTATTCATGCTATTTTTTTAATACTTGGTGCTACTCCATTTTTTCTAAACGAAAAATTCAGCATCATCATTAGTAGCTTACAAATTTTGCCAGGATTCTATATAGCCTCACTAGCTGCTTTAGGCGCTCTACAAAAAACAAATTTTTTGGATTGTTCATCAGACACAGCGGGTGATAAAGATAAAGATATCCCTCCAGGGGGGCCTATAGCAAAGATAGCTGGAAATTGGCGTAATATGAGTAGGCGAAGATTTTTAGCAAATGCCTTAACACATATTTCTTTATTATGTTTTCTTGCAATCTTTTTTATATTTTTAATTCAATATCTATATTCAAGTAATATTTTATTAGTTACATCAGTTTTTTACTACATAGGTATATTGATTGTTGGATGGATAATAATCTTTTTAATATCTCAAATGTTAACTATAACATTGATGATTTTATATTATTTAGGAGATAGAGCTTACAGAAAATGAAATTATCAATATTTTTTCAACCTGGTTTTATAAAAAACTAGGTTGAACTTCCTTGTTCTTCATTAACTCAATTGATTGAAATATATTAATTTTTTTATCAGCATTTTTCAGGGATAATTCCGACATTTTCTGAGTAATTAGTAAAAATTCATCAATATTATAAACACGTTGGAATTTCTTTTCCTGCTGAAGAAAAACAGTAACTTTTTTCTTTTGTTTAATAAGCTCAATAATATTTTTTAATGTTCCTGTACTCTTTTTATCCCAAAGCATAACCCCAATGTCAGCATCATTTGCTAAAGCTAAATCCTTAGCAGTGAAGAAATCCCTTGTACCAAATCTATATTTTGTAGCTACTGACTTTGTAGGCCAATTACCTAAATTATTTCTTATTGTAGTACCACTATGATAAACAGTGACTTTATTATATCCTTGAATATTAAGATAATTTTGTACAGCTTTATCAATTCCATCAGCATCACCAAGGATAATTTCGTATCCTTGGTTCATCATCTTATCAATACGTCTAGTTACTGATTCATCTAGTTTTTTAATACTAATAGAACCCGCAATAAAAATTTTTTCCACTGCTATTTCCAAGTTAATGCTGCTACATAGATATCTTTAACTTTAGGATATGAGCTTAACACTTTACAAGCAGCCTCCATAGTAGCCCCTGTATCAAACAGGTCATCTATGAGAAGCACATTCCAACGCCCATCGTTTCTAATACCATCATAAAGAGAAAAGCTATTAGCTAATACTGATTCTTTTTCTTCTCTTGTTTGTAAATCTTTAAGAGACGTTCCATTTTTTGTCTTATGTAAAATGTTAGTAAACACAGGTATATTTAAAGCTTGTCCAAGCCCTTCAGCTAAACCATACACTGGCTGACGATCACGATTATTAGATGCAGGCATAGGAACAATTAATCCTATCTTTTCATTAAAATTTTGAGTTATTGCTGAAGATAAAGCATCAACTAAAGTAGGAATTTGGTTCCAATCATTTCTATATTTTAATAAAAATAATGCTTGGCCTATGTCTGATCTTTTAGTGTCGAACATAGGACGACCATACTCATTGTCACCAAGGTATTCACTCTTTAGAACATGTTTATCTAAAACTATTCCTTTTTTCCAAGGACCATTAATTTCCTTAATATTCATATTACGATTAGTCTCTAATTAAAGATTAATTGATAATTATTTTTAAATAAATTAAAAACAATAACTTATTGAAAATAATTTAACATAAAATCTCTTATGCGAATTATACATCTTCACACTTCTTACACTCCAACATCACACCTAACTTCTCATTTCGCCCTTGTTCAGTCAACACCCAAGGGCGATTTTGCCAAGGTGGATCATGGCGCACATGCTGACCATGACCACAGGCGAGGTCAGCCACCCAATGATTTTCCTCATCCAGATGAAATCCAACAATGGCCTGTTGCATTTATTCACTCATACTTTCGAGTTTAGAACTTTCCAAACCTTTTAAGAAACGATGACACAGATTATGAAGCACCACTAAATCATTGGGGTCGACACCCAAAGAGCAGGCCAGTTTAAAAGGAATCAGGGTAATTTCATCTTTTGCAGAAAGTGCTTTTTCCAGCAAGATCACCTTTTTCATGCGTTCATCTTCCTTAACCGCAACACGCTTTAAAAACTGCTTTTCTTCCAGCTTTTTAATAATCGGCGTTAAGGTTCCTGAGTCAAAAAAAGTCTTTTGACCAATTTCAGACAGGGTCACATTGTCTTTTTCATACAACGCCAGCAACACAATAAACTGTGGATAGGTCAGGTCATATTCCTGAAGCAATGGACGATATTGGCGAATCATGGCATTGGTCGCCGAGTACATGGCAAAACAGACTTGATTATCCAGGTAAGCAATCTCAGTCATGATCCCGTCCTTAACATGCAATAACTATAAAATAGTATAAATTGAAAAACATAAAAAGTATATTGCGCATAATTAACTTGCGCACAATATAATTGTGTGCAATATTATTTGTGCCGTAGCTTAACAAATAAACAAGGCTACTTTGGGAATACACAAGTTTTATTGCAGAGAGAATTCTTATGACCAAAATTTATGATTTTCAGGCTGAACTTTTAGAGGGTGAGCAAAAGGACCTCGCAGACTATCAAGGTAAAGTGCTGTTGGTGGTGAATACTGCAAGCCAGTGTGGCTTAACCCCACAGTTTGAGGGCCTGGAAAAGCTATATCAGGACTATCAGCAGCAGGGCTTGGTGATTTTGGGCTTTCCATGTAACCAGTTTGCCAACCAGGACCCATCAAGCAATGAGGAAATCGGCAGTTTCTGTCAGCGCAACTATGGCGTGTCATTTCCCATGTTTGCCAAGGTTGATGTCAATGGACCAACTGCCCATCCGCTTTATCAGTATTTAACCTCAGAGGCCAAAGGTCTTTTGGGAAGCAGCATAAAGTGGAATTTCACCAAGTTTTTGATCAATCAAAAAGGTGAGGTGGTGAAACGTTATGCGCCAATCACCAAACCAGAAAAAATTGCCAAGGATATTCAACGTTTATTGTCATAAGGCAGTATTCGCATGTTGGGAAATGTATCTGGCTGGAACTCAAACGAGTCAAAGATTTCCCAAACCTGCCCACAATTGAAAAAGAAAGATGATGCTGTTGTAGATAATTGAATAAAATAGATTTTTTATTATTTAATATTTACATAACTTGTTCAGCCATAAGCAGAAAACTTGGTTATACTTTTCGGCAAGATTAAAAATACGAGCGTCAGGTTATGCGTGTACTTGTGGTGATGGACCCAATTGAAACTGTGAATCTCAAGAAAGATTCAACCATGGCAATGCTATGGGCGGCAAGCCGTCGTGGACATGAGCTGGGTTATGCACTGCAACAGGATTTATATATCGAACAAGGCAAGGCATTCGGCCTGATCTCACCATTAAAGGTGTTTGAAGACTACAGTCATTATTATGAGTTGGGCGAGAAACAAAAAGAGTCGCTCGCCGCCTATGACGTGGTGCTGATGCGTAAAGACCCACCATTTGACATGAACTTCGTCTACACCACCTACATTCTGGAACAGGCGGAGCGTGAGGGCGCTTGGATCATCAATAAACCCCAGTCATTACGTGACTGTAATGAAAAGCTGTTTGCGACCCAGTTTCCAGAACTTCAGGTTCCGACCTTGGTGACGTCACAACAAAGCCTGATTCGTGAGTTTATCAAGGAACATGGTGATGTCATCGTGAAACCTCTGGATGGTATGGGGGGTATGGGGATTTTCCGCCTGTATCAGGATGGTGTGAACATTGGTTCGACCCTGGAAATGCTCACGGAAATGGGGACACGTCCAATCATGGCACAGCGTTATATCCCTGAAATTGTCGAAGGCGATAAACGCATCCTGATGGTCAATGGTGAGCCAGTTCCTTATTGTCTGGCGCGTATTCCGCAAAATGGTGAAGTACGTGGCAATCTGGCGGCAGGTGGTTTGGGGCAGGCGCGTCCACTGACTGAAAATGACAAAATGATTGCTGCAAAGGTTGGACCTTTCCTGCGTGAAAAGGGTCTGGTGTTTGTCGGTCTGGATGTGATTGGAAATTATGTCACTGAAATTAATGTCACCAGTCCAACCTGTATTCGGGAAATTGATGCCCAGTTTGGCACCTCAATTGCCGATGACTTGTTTACTGTGCTTGAGGCTGGACAACCGAACTAGACTCCCTGTTTGTTGGCCGAATTGCCCATTTGTTTTTGATGCTGATTGCAAGGCAAATGGGCAATCGGATGTAGTGCTCCCCTGTTTTTAACAAACAATTGAAAAAAGCGGGGCTTTCTGTTGTAAACAGGTGAAATTCGCTTTTCGTGAATGAAGCTTTAGGATTAAAATAACTTCCGAAAACAATAGACGATAACTTTCTTTTTTGAGTTGAAGAATTAGACCGTGACCAATTCACCGCAGAACAAACCCAAACATGTCATGATGATGGCCGCTGGTACAGGTGGGCATGTTTTTCCAGCACTGGCTGTTGCAAAACAACTTCAACAGGAAGGCTGTCAGGTGTCGTGGCTTGCGACGCCTACAGGTATGGAAAATCGGTTACTCAAAGACCAAAATATTCCGATTTATCAAATTGACATTCAGGGCGTGCGTGGCAATGGCCTGTTGCGTAAAGTCAGCGCACCTTTCAAGATTCTCAAGGCGACCCTGAGCGCAATGCGCTATATGCGGCAACTCAAGGTTGATGCGGTGGCGGGCTTTGGTGGCTATGTGGCTGGACCAGGTGGTTTGGCTGCACGTATCTTGGGGATTCCAATCCTGATTCATGAGCAAAATGCCATTGCGGGATTTACCAATACGCAATTGGCACGTATTGCCACGACAGTTTGTCAGGCTTTTCCAAATACTTTCCCAACTAGTGATAAAGTGGTGACCACAGGCAATCCTGTGCGTGCGGAAATTTCTGCGATTTTGAATCCATCATGGCGTTACCAGACCCGTGAACAGGAGCAGCAGCCCCTTAGTGTTCTGATTGTTGGGGGGTCACTGGGTGCGCAGGCCTTAAATGAGCGTTTGCCTGAGGCGTTAAGCAAGGTGAATATTCCTTTAAAAGTGTTTCACCAATGTGGGCAGAACCAGCAGGATTTAACCCGTGTTCGCTACCATGATGCGCCTAAAAGCCTACAGGTGCAGGTTGAGCCGTTTATTCATGATATGGCAAAGGCCTATAGTGAGGCTGACCTGATTATCTGTCGTGCAGGCGCTTTGACGGTAACGGAAGTGGCGACCGCGGGCCTTGCGGCGATTTTTGTGCCTTTGCCGATTGCGGTGGATGACCATCAGACCGCCAATGCTAAATTTCTGGCAAATGTGGGTGCCGCCAGGATTTGCCAGCAAGCCAATATGACACCGTCCTTTCTGGGAGAACTGTTGGGCGCTTTGCTCAACCGTCAGTTGCTCTCTGAAATGGCAATTAATGCACGCCAACAAGCACAACCGAATGCCACCCAGCATGTGGTTGACCTGATCAAGAAATTGTAATTCGAGTTTATCTATGTCTCCTACCAATCCAAACCAAGCCAAAAAGCTGATTAAAGTGCCAGAAATGCGCCGTATTAAACATATCCACTTTGTTGGTATTGGTGGTGCGGGGATGTGTGGTATTGCTGAAGTTCTAAAAAATCAGGGCTATAAAATTTCGGGTTCGGACATTAAGGAATCCAAAACCACCACGCATCTCGAAGCGAATGGCATCAAGGTTTATATTGGGCATTCAGCCGACAATATTAAGAATGCCAATGTATTGGTGGTTTCAACGGCAATCGACCCTGAAAATCCAGAGATCAAGGCGGCCATTGAGCAACGCACCCCGATTGTGCGCCGTGCGGAAATGCTGGGTGAGCTGATGCGTTACCGTCATGGCATCGCGGTTGCGGGTACACATGGTAAAACCACCACCACCAGCTTGTTAACCACCATGCTGGCTGAGGAAAACCTTGATCCAACCTATGTGATTGGCGGTTTGCTAAACAGTACAGGGGTTAATGCGGCACTGGGCGAAAGCCGTTTTATTGTGGCGGAAGCCGATGAGTCGGATGCATCATTCCTGTATTTGCAGCCAATGGCGGCGATTGTCACCAATATTGATGCCGACCACATGGATACCTATGAGGGTAGCTTTGACAAGCTAAAGGATACATTCATCCAGTTTCTACATAACCTGCCATTCTATGGTTTGGCGGTGGTCTGTGGTGATGATGCCAATATCCGCGAGATTCTGCCACGTATTGGCCGTCCAATCCTGACCTATGGTTTTGGTGAGGATAATGATATTCGTGCGGTTGAGGTGGTGCAGGATGGCATGCAGTCGCACTTTACTGTGTTGCGTAAAGACCGTGAGCCATTGCGCGTCACCATCAACCAGCCAGGTCTGCATAATGTCCTGAATGCATTGGCGGCCATTGGTGTGGCAACTGATGAGGGTGTTTCTGATGGGGCGATTTGTCGTGCATTGGAGGGCTTTAGCGGTGTCGGCCGTCGCTTTCAGGTTCAGGGTGAGTTTGAAGTTGGCGAGGGTTTGGTGAAATTGGTGGATGACTATGGTCATCATCCAAAAGAGGTTGAGGCAACCATTAAGGCGGCCCGTGCCAGCCACCCAGACCGCCGTTTGGTGATGATGTTCCAGCCACACCGTTTTAGCCGTACCCGTGACTGTTTCGATGACTTTGTGGATGTGTTGTCGCAGGTGGATCAACTGTTATTGTTAGAAGTCTATCCAGCGGGTGAAAAACCGATTGTGGGGGCAGATAGCCGTGCGCTGGCACGCAGCATTCGACTGCGGGGTGAGGTGGAGCCGATTCTGGTTGATCCTGTGGATGGTAATTTACCGAATGTTTTACAAAAAGTGTTACAAGCAAATGACCTGTTATTAACACAAGGCGCGGGTAACGTGGGCGCAATTTCGGTAGAATTAGCCCAGCATCGCCTGTATGCCAAATAATGTGTATTGTGAATATTAAAAGTTTTATAGTTTTAAGGATATAAACGTGTCAAATGCTGCAAAATTCGGCAAAGTTGCCGTGTTGTTTGGTGGGAAATCAGCTGAACGTGCTGTGTCACTGGATAGTGGTCAGGCTGTTTTAGAGGCGCTGCTGCGTTCGGGTGTACAGGCAGAGGCATTTGACCCGCAGGATCGTAGCGTGACGGAACTGGTTGGCTATGACCGTGCCTTTATTGTGCTGCATGGTCGTGGTGGTGAGGATGGCCAGATTCAGGGTGTTCTTGAATGGCTAAACATTCCATATACGGGGACTGGCGTACAGGGTTCCGCAATTGGCATGGACAAGGTCAAGACCAAGCAGATCTGGCAGGGCAGTGACTTGCCAACCGCGCCTTATCGCATCGTCACCAAGGATTCTGACTTAGATGCGGTGATCGCGGATTTAGGCCTGCCTGTGATTATCAAGCCTGTGCATGAAGGCTCGAGTGTCGGCATGAGCAAGGTTGAGAAAGCAGAGGATTTTGCCAACGCAATTGAAAAAGCCACACAGCATGATGCAGTAGTGATGGCGGAAAAATGGATTACAGGTCGTGAATTTACCATTTCATTCCTGAATGGCCAGCCATTGCCTGTGATTCGCTTGCAACCGCCAGCAGATGTTGCCTTTTATGACTATGAGGCGAAATACCAGCGTGATGATGTGCAGTATGGGATTCCCTGCGGTTTAAGCGAGGCTGAGGAGAAAAACCTACAGGCGCTTTGCCTGCGCGCGTTTCAGGCCGTGGGTGCAGAGGGCTGGGGACGTATTGATGCCATGCAGGACCAGGATGGAAATTTCTGGTTGCTGGAGGTGAATACCGTGCCTGGCATGACCAGCCACTCTTTGGTGCCCAAGGCGGCACAGGCGGTGGGTTATGGTTTTGATCAACTGTGTGTTGCGATCCTAGAGCAAACCTTGGCGAAGTCGGCTTAATTCATGGCTCAACTTCCTGCATCCATGCGCCGCAAACCACGGGCAGCAATTAGCTCTATCCATGAGAAACCGCCATCACCCAAGCAAAAAATGGTGAATGCGGGAGGGTGGATACTGTTGCTGATCGCTTTCGCTGTGCTCGCAATCGGTCTTTATGGCTTGTATAAAGTGATGACTGATGCAACCGTGGCGCAATTGCAGATTGTTGGGACCAATTCAGATGTTGAGAATCAACAGCTGGCACAGCACTTAAATCCTATTATTAAAGACAACTACTTTACTTCAGATTTAGAACAAATTCGGGACCAGGCTTTAAAGGTCTCATGGGTTGACCGTGTGGTGGTGTCACGAGCTTGGCCAAATGCGATTCGGGTGAGGGTGATGCCACGCCATGCAATTGCACGTTGGGGAACAGGGCGTTTGCTCAGTGACAACGGTGAGGTGTTTAGCGAGGCGGTGCCTAAAACACATCCAAACCTGCCGCTGCTTCATGGTCCAGTCAGCCAATCCAAAATGATGATGCGTCGCTATAATGAAATCAACCAGTTGTTTCATCCAGCGAACCTGCGTTTAAAAGAGCTGTATCTAACCGAGCGCATGACGTGGTTTATGCAGTTTGATTCGGGTCTGCGTATCATTGTGGATCAGGACCAGACCATGAACAAGTTGCAGCGACTCAGCCATTTGGCACAAACGGATCTTAAACCTGTATGGTCAAACATCTCGGCGATTGACCTGCGTTACCGCAATGGCCTAGCCATTCAGTGGAAGAACGCGGCACCGCCCAAGATTGTCAACGGTCAGTTAGTTGTAACGATTGATGACACAAAGCTTGCAGGTGCAATTCAGGCAAAGCCATAATACGTGGCTTAAAAATAACGGGAGATTTTCCCCCGTACTACACAACAAAAGATATGGTATTGAAGTAATGAGTGAAGCTGTTCCCTCAGTTGTTGCGATTGATATTGGGACCCATAAGGTCTCAGTCTTGATTGGTAAGATCCATGCGCCAGATAAGATTCAGGTCATTGGCATGGCAACTGCTCGCAACCGAGGTATGGTTAAAGGCAAGATTGTCAGTCTGGACAAGGTGATTGCCGCCATTAAAAATGCGGTGTCTGAAGCCGAGGATATGGCAGAGTGTCGTATTCACAGTGCGTGGGTGTCCATTCCAAGTACAGAGTTGCAGAGCTTTTATGCTTCGGGCCGTACCCCTGTGGCCAACCATGATCATATTATTACAACCAATGAAGTGGTGCGGGCTTTGGAACTGGCAAAAGCCAGCCATGTCTCGCCAGACTATTATCTGGCCAGTGCCGTGCCGCTTGGTTTTGAGCTGGGCGACTCTGGTGAGTGGGTGCAAAACCCTGTAAACATGTCGGCGCATAGCATGACAGGGCATTATCAGTTGATGATGATGCCAATCAGTACCATGCAAAACCTTGACCGTGCTATGAAAGGGGCCAATATCGGGGTGGAAAAAATGGTGGTGTCCTGTTTGGCAACTGCTGAAGCCAGCCTGCTTAAAGATGAAAAAGAATATGGTGTCTGTTTAGTTGACATTGGCGCTGGCATTACCAATCTCGCCGTCTATCTTGATGGGCGTTTGGCACTGGCGCGTACATTGCAGCGTGGTGGTGAAAATGTGACCCGTGATATTGCCGCTGTTTTACAGACCACCACTGAAGAAGCCGAACGTATCAAGATTCTGCATGGCTGTGTAGACCTGAGTGTGGTGAAGCCAGACCACATGATCCAGGTGCAGGGCATTGATGGCACACAAACCATCAGTCGCATTGAGCTTGCAGAAATCATCATTGCACGTTATGAAGAAATCTTCACCTCAATTCGTGAAGAGCTGGAACATAGCGGCGCGATTCATGGTTTGTATCATGGAGTGGTGCTTACAGGCGATGCCTGCCAGATTGAGGGTATGGTCAATTTGGCACGCCGTATGCTTGGAGTGTCTGCACACCTGGGCAATCCCCCCTTGCAGGTTTATGCCGATGACCAGCACTTGCCAGCCTTGCGCCGTTCCATGTACGCAACGGCTGCGGGTTTGCTGATGTTTAGCCAGAGTGACTTGCAGGATGCGGTGGAGGAGCCAGAAGAGGCAAATGACCGTAGCTTTATGGATCGGGTTGCCAATGGCTGGAATGCACTGAACAGCAAGTTGAAAGCGATCTTTTAAGTTGTAGGTATTTTGGGGAAAAATTGTTAGGAAGTTGTAATCGTAAGTCACTGGACTTGACAAGCTGGGTATTATTGAACAGCATCCTAAACATCAGTTGTTTTAAAAATCAGGGCAGTAACGGGCTGAAGTAACTGCCATTTATATATTAGGAAATCTAAAGGTCATGGCCTCATTTGAATTTATAGAAGATGAACTAGACGATGGCAACGGTCAAGCCCGTTTCACAGTATTTGGGGTTGGTGGTGGTGGTGGTAATGCTGTCCAGCACATGGTGCAGTCTGACATTCAGGGTGTAAAGTTTGTCTGTGCCAATACAGACAAGCAGGCGCTGGATAGCATGAATGCGCCGTTTAAAATTCAATTGGGTGAACAGAGCACACGTGGTTTGGGTGCGGGTGCAAATCCTGAAGTGGGCCAGATTGCGGCAGAAGAAAGTCGTGAAATTATCCGTCAGCACCTTGAAGGCACGGACATGGTATTCGTCACCGCAGGTATGGGTGGTGGTACGGGTACAGGCGCTGCGCCTGTGGTGGCCGAGGTTGCCAAGGAAATGGGTATTCTGACAGTAGGTGTCGTGACCACACCATTTAACTTTGAAGGCCGCCGTCGCCAGAAGTCTGCTGAAAAAGGCATTGATGCTTTAGAAGCGCATGTTGATTCATTGATCATCATTCCAAACCAGCGCCTACTTAGCGTCTATGGTGACATTTCAATGAAAGATGCCTATAAAAAGGCAGATGATGTATTGCTAAATGCGGTTCGCAGTATCTTTGACCTTGTGGTAAACCGTGGTCACATCAACCTTGACTTTGCTGACTTGAAAACCGCGATGAGTACCCGTGGTTATGCCATGATGGGTGCGGGTCTGGGGCGTGGTGAAGACCGTGCCCGTCAGGCGGCTGAACAGGCAATTCGTAGCCCATTGCTGGATAATGTCAATATTATCAACGCTAAAGGTGTGCTGATCAACATCACGGGTGGGGATGATATTACCCTGCGTGAAACTGAGATCATCACTGATGTCGTCAATCAGATTGTTGACTTGGACGAGGGTGAGATTTTCTACGGTACAGTGTTTGATCCAGATGCGCGTGATGAACTACGTGTGACGGTGATTGCCACTGGCCTGACCCGTAATGCGTCTGAGGTTGAGCATAAGAAACGTACTGTAACTGCGCATCATGCACCCGTTCAGGCAGCTGCCCAGCAGCCTGTGGATGAAGATGATGTACCTGCGATTAGCAAGCGTACCAATACTGAGGCGCCTGCAACCGCGGCACCGAGTTCGACTCCACGTTCATCGCCAATGAGTATTCAGGATTACCTGAAAAATCAACAGCGTAAATAATAAAATCATATGGTCAGAAAAAGGGTATAAGCAATTATGCCCTTTTTTATTTTTTGGGATAAGATGCGGGTTGACATTTCTGCCAACAACCGATTCGATTTATCAAGTGTCAAAACGCCCTAAATATGCTAAGTTATAGCGGTTTTTGCAAATGAAGTTAGCATGGCATGGTGAAACAACGTACTCTCAAGCGTGTGGTGAAAGCGAGCGGTATTGGTCTGCACAGTGGTCAAAAAGTGCTGATCAATTTTGTTCCACACCATATTGATGGAGGCATTGTCTTTCGCCGCATTGACCTGAATCCACCTGTTGATATCCCTGCAAATGCCTTGCTGATCCAGGAAGCATTCATGTGCTCCAACCTTGTCCGTGAAGACATTAAGGTGGGAACCATTGAGCATGTCATGAGCGCGATTGCAGGGCTTGGCATCGACAACCTGATTGTTGAGGTGTCTGCCTCTGAAGTGCCCATCATGGATGGCAGTGCGGGGCCATTTATCTATTTGCTCATGCAGGGTGAACTTGCCGAGCAAGACGCCGCCAAAAAGTTTATTCGCATTTTAAAACCTGTTGAGGCATTGTTTGATGACAAGCGTGCGATCTTTACCCCCCATTCAGGTTTCCAGCTGAATTTCACCATTGATTTTGACCATCCTGCTTTTGCCAAGGAATACCAGTCGGCCACCATTGATTTCTCAACGGAAACATTTGTTTATGAGGTGAGTGAGGCGAGAACCTTTGGTTTTATGAAAGACCTGGACTACTTGAAAGCCAACAATCTGGCCTTGGGCGCAAGCCTGGAAAATGCGATTGGTGTTGATGATACAGGCGTGGTCAATGAAGAAGGACTGCGTTTCGCGGATGAGTTCGTGCGACATAAAATTCTGGATGCGGTTGGTGATCTATACCTGCTGGGACATCAGGTGATTGCCAAGTTTGATGGCTATAAATCGGGGCATGCGCTGAATAACCAGTTGTTGCGCAATGTTCAGAATGATCCAGATTGCTATGAAATTGTAACATTTAATAACGAGAATGACTGTCCGATTCCTTATGTGAGTGTGACATAAGTCATTGTCTTTTCTTGGTAACGTTATATTGTATCAATGTAAACTGAGATTTTTGTCACATAAACAACTTTGTATTTCAATGCTTAAGATAAGCGATTTACTTTTTATTGCTTGCCAAACGCAGTAGAGCTTGGCTAAGCTTAGGGTCGCTCACATATTCAGCGGCGCTGCGTAATAGCTCTTGGGTCTCTGAAGTTAGTGCTTTAGACGGGGGAGATGGTTCTGTAGGGACAGTGGTTTTATGTCTTAACCGAACCTGGATTTTTCGTAATTCCCTGAGGCTTTCAAGTTGGGCTAACTGCGCAACATAGTTGCTTTGTAAATAGCTGAGTTGACTAATCATTGCCTGATTTTCACCAGTTATGGTCAAGACACCATGTTGATAACAAACAACCTGCCATTGCTCTGGTTGGGGCAGCAAGGGTTGAATAATTTTCGTAAGTTGTTTCCATTGGGTAACTTGCGTCGTTAGAAACGTTAAGTTTCCAGTTTTTATGTGTTGTCCTTTCTGTTGAAAAACGTTGCTAGGCTCAGACATATTCGCTTCCTCGGAGGTTGTGTGTCCATCTTAAGCGTTCAGTTCAACTGTGATCAAGGAAGAGATGATAAAGGAACTTTTTAAGGACGGTTTCAAGAGGTTTTTTATGCATCATACGCGTCGTATTTTACTCGCATTTTCATTGGCTGCGTCAGCTGCGTCAGTTGCTTTTGCAGACTACCAGAATATCACCCAGGCAACAGAGGGTGACCGTTTAGAACAGTTGTCACAAACCTTGGCACAGGGTTCATATACTCATCCAGATGATCTGGATCTACCAGCCATTTCGAACGTGTCTGTTAAACTACGTGAAAAAACCATTGAGCTGAACAATGCCACCATTGAAAAGAAATATGGTCGTTCGGCAATTTCCTCCCAGGACAATGCAGCGACATTCTCAGCGAATACAGGCTATTCCTGGCTGGTGAGCCATCCACTACAGGAAGGGCGGGTGAGCTCCACCTGGGGAACCCGAACCTTACTGGGTTCAACCCGCCATCATTCAGGTGTGGACCTTGCGGCACCATCAGGTACGCCAATTTATGCCACAGGCCCAGGTGTGGTGACCAAATCGGGTTGGGGCACAGGTTATGGCCAGTATGTTGAAATTGATCATGGCAATGGCTACATCACCCGTTATGCCCATGCATCACGCCTACTGGTGAATGCAGGTGACCGTGTCAATGCAGGTGAGCACATTGCCAATGTCGGTTGTACAGGCCGTTGTACAGGACCACATTTACATTTTGAAGTGGTTAAGGATGGTCAACGTAAAAATCCATCAACCTATCTCGCAATGTTACCGTAATTTAATTTGTTAACAGTTGTATATAAATACTGTGAAAAATCGCCTTTATTGGCGATTTTTTTATATTTTTGTTTGAATTAGGTCAATGACTATTTAGTGAGAAAATAATAAGGAGTTTTATATTCACCTAGGGCAATATCCTTATCAAAGTAAAACATGATAGAAATAGTACCGACAAAATAACTTAAGGGAAAAGGTGAATTGTATGGCGTTTTATGGCGACTCTGACGCGCAGGAAACCCAGGAATGGCAAGAAGCATTTGATTCAGTATTACAACATATGGGCACGGAACGCGCCGCTTTCTTACTAGAAAAACTATATCAACGGGCAATTGCAAAACACGTTCCAATCCAACGTCTCAATACACCTTACCTCAACACCATTTCAGTTGAAGAGCAACCTGCGATGCCAGGTGACCAGGACATGGAGCGCCGTATTCGCGCCCTGATTCGCTGGAATGCCCTGGCGATGGTGTTGCGTGCCAATAAAACTGGGGATGACCTCGGTGGGCATCTTGCCAGCTTCGCATCCTCCGCCACTTTGTATGATGTGGGCTTTAACCATTTTTTCCGTGCTGCCTCGGATAATTTCGGCGGTGACATGATTTATTATCAGGGTCATTGCGCACCTGGTATCTACGCGCGTTCTTTTCTGGAAGGCCGTTTAACCGAAGAACAGCTCAATAATTTCCGCCGTGAGGTGGGGGGCAATGGGCTTCCGAGTTATCCGCATCCCTACCTGATGCCTGACTATTGGCAGTTCCCAACCGTGTCGATGGGGCTTGGCCCCATTATGTCGATCTACCAGGCACATATTCAAAAGTATCTGATGAATCGTGGCCTGATCAAGGAAGAGGATCGCAAAGTCTGGGCCTATCTCGGTGATGGTGAAATGGATGAGCCTGAAAGCCTGGGAGCCATTTCACTGGCAGGTCGTGAGAAGCTGGATAATTTGGTTTGGGTGGTGAACTGTAACTTGCAGCGTCTGGATGGACCAGTGCGGGGCAATGGCAAGATCATTCAGGAACTGGAGTCGATTTTCCGTGGCGCTGGGTGGCGTGTGATTAAGGTGGTCTGGGGCCGTCACTGGGATCCGTTACTTGCCCAGGACAGTTCAGGGGCATTAAAGGCGCGTATGGAAGAAGCTGTGGATGGCGATTACCAGCGCTATCAGGTGAAAGGTGGTGCCTATGCCCGTGAGAACTTCTTTGGCAAATATCCAGAAGCGGCTGAACTGGTCAAGAATCTCAGTGATGAAGATATTGATGCGCTCAACCGTGGTGGACATGATCCCTACAAGGTCTATGCCGCCTATGCGGAGGCAACCAAGAGCAAGGGGCAGCCAACCGTCATTTTAGCCAAGACAGTCAAAGGCTATGGTTTGTCCGATGAAATCGAGGCGGTCAATAAAACCCACCAGATCAAGAAAATGCAGCTTGATTCATTGAAGTATGTGCGTGACCGTTTTAACCTGCCGATTAATGATGAACAGCTTGAAGAACTGCCATTCTATCGCCCAGCGGAAAACTCGCCTGAACTGAAATATATGAAAGCGCGTCGTGAGGCTTTGGGTGGTTACCTGCCTGCGCGCCGTAAGAACAGCACCTCCCTGCCAATTCCAGAGCTTTCCATTTTTGATGCTGTACTGAAAGGCAGTGGTGAGAAGCAGCAGTCCACCACTATGCTGATGGTGCGCCTGATCTCGGCATTATTGAAAGAAAAGGCCATCAAGGACCATGTGGTGCCGATTGTACCCGATGAGGCACGTACCTTTGGTCTGGAGGGGATGTTCCGTCAACTGGGAATTTATGCGGCACACGGACAGAAATATACGCCCGAAGACAATGAGCAACTCATGAACTACCGTGAGGCCAAAGATGGGCACATGCTACAGGAAGGCATTAACGAGGCGGGTGCAATGAGCGCATGGGCAGCATTGGGCACCAGTTATTCAACCAATAACCTGCCGATGATTCCAATGTATATGTACTACTCCATGTTTGGTTTTCAGCGTATTGGCGACATTGCATGGGCAGCGGGTGATGCACAGGCGCAGGGCTTCCTGCTTGGCGCGACCGCTGGCCGTACCACACTGAATGGTGAGGGCTTGCAGCATCAGGATGGCCATTCGCATATTCTGGCAGGTACCATTCCAAACTGTGTTGCCTATGACCCCTGCTTTGGCTATGAACTTGCGGTGATTGTGCATGATGGCCTGAAACGCATGTATCAGGATCAGGAGCGGGTGTTCTATTATCTCACGGTCATGAATGAAAACTATGAGCATCCTGAAATGCCAGCGGGGGTTGAAGAGGGCATTAAACGCGGGATGTATTTATTAGAGAAAGATGAGCAGGCAACTGTTCAGTTGCTCGGTTCAGGTGTGATTCTGCGCGAGGTGATCAAGGCGGCGAAGATTCTTCGTGATGAATATCAAATCCATTCCAATGTGTGGAGTGTCACCAGTTTTAATGAGCTGGCGCGTGATGGGATGGCATGTGATGAATATAACCGTCTACATCCACTGACAGAGACAGCACAAGAGTCATGGGTATCAAAACAGTTACGCGGTACGGATGGTATTGTTGTTTCTGCTACCGACCATATGCGTGCCTACAGCGAGCAAATCCGTGCCTATCTACCAGACAACCGTCCATACGTGACTTTGGGTACCGATGGTTATGGCCGTTCGGATACCCGTGGCAACCTGCGTAGTTATTTCGGTGTGGATGCGGCCCATATCGTGGTGGCAACCCTGAAGAAACTGGCGGATGAAGGTGAGGTTGAAAACCGTCTAGTCAAGGACGCGATTTCTTCTTTTGAACTGGATACAGATCGTCCAGTGGCATGGGCACCGCAGGCGCATCCTCAGGTACAGGCGGTGGCTGAATATCATGAACATCAAGCAGGTGAGGGGAACTGATTATGCAAATCCAAACACCTGATATTGGCGTAGATAAGGCGCTGGTTGCGGAAATTCTGGTGAAAGTCGGTGATCATGTTGCCGTTGATGACAGCCTTTTGGTGCTGGAGTCAGACAAGGCAACGGTTGAAGTACCAAGCACCAAGGCAGGCATCGTCAAAAATATTCTGGTTCAGCAAGGCGATGAGGTTACCGAGGGCGTGGCACTGATCGAGCTGGAAGATGAATCTCAAACTGCTGAATCACCTGGGCAGGAGAAGCCAGAGTCCGATGCAGCAAAAGCAGAAGAAAAGCCTGTGGTGGAAGCAGAACCAGAAGCTAAGCCAGCAGTTGAAACTACTCAGGCAGCAGCTTCCAGCCAAGTGCTTGATGTGAAAGTTCCAGATATTGGTGTGGAAAAGGCGCTGGTTGCGGAAGTGCTGGTTAAAGTGGGTGACCAGATTGAACCTGAACAGAGTATTGTGGTGGTTGAGTCGGACAAGGCCACGGTGGAAGTACCCAGTACAGTTGCTGGTGTTGTTGAGGCGGTCCAGATCAAAGAGGGTGACAGCGTTAAGGAGGGTGTGGTATTGATTCAGGTCAAGACTACACACACAGATACGCCACCTGAACCAGAGGCCAAACCAGATAAAACGCAGGAAACTGACTCGTCCAGTACAGAAACAGGTGAGCTGGAAATTACCGTGCCTGATCTGGGTGTGGAAAAGGCATTGGTTTCAGAAATTCTGGTGAATGTGGGTGACCATGTCGAAGCACAGCAAAGCTTGTGTGTGGTTGAGTCTGATAAGGCCTCGGTTGAGGTGCCAAGCTCATCTGCGGGTATTGTGAAAGCCATCCATGTGTCACCGAATCAGGAAGTCCGTCAGGGCATGGCGCTGGCAACCATTGAGGTGAGTGGCGAGGAAGTTGCCCCAGCAAAGCCCAAGGCTCAGGCAGCGGTTCCAGCAGAAAGTAAAGCCACAGCGAAGCCGCAACCGACAGCATCGACACCAGCCACTCCTGTGCAGGCAGAGAAACTGACCAAGGCACAGGAAGAAGATAACGCTAAAGTCTATGCAGGCCCCGCCGTGCGTAAACTGGCGCGTGAACTGGGAGTGGTGCTTGCTCAGGTAAAAGCTTCGGGTGAGCATGGCCGTGTGATTAAGGAAGATGTGTTTGCCTATGTGAAAACACGATTAACCGCGCCACAGGCCGCTTCCTCATCCCAAGCGGCGGCAGTCACTGCTGGTTTGCCAGCATTGCCAGACTTTAGTGCCTTTGGCGGTGGTGAAGTGAAAGCAATGACCCGTTTACAGCAGGTGTCTGTGCCGCAATTGTCATTGAATAATTTCATCCCTCAAGTGACACAGTTTGACTTGGCAGATATCACGGAATTAGAAGCGTGGCGTGGCGAGCTTAAAGACGGCTTTAAAAAGCAGGGCATTAGCCTCACTATCTTGGCCTTTATTGCCAAAGCGGTTGCACATTTGCTGAAAGAGGAGCCTTATTTTGCTGGGCATTTGGCAGATGACCAGAAGTCGGTGCTGCTGCGTAACGAAATTCATATGGGCATTGCGGTGGCAACGCCAGATGGCTTAACGGTTCCTGTATTGCGTAATCCTGACCAGAAATCCATTAAGCAGATTGCCACTGAGTTGGCTGAGCTGAGCCAGAAGGCACGTGATCGTAAGTTGTCACCAAAAGACCTGCAAGGTGCCAACTTTACCATTACCAGTCTGGGCAGTATTGGTGGAACAGCGTTTACGCCATTGGTGAACTGGCCGCAAGTGGCAATTTTGGGTATCTCACCTGCAACCATGCAGCCTGTGTGGAACGGTAAGGACTTTGATCCAAGATTAATGCTGCCATTGTCACTGTCCTATGACCATCGGGTGATTAATGGTGCGGATGCGGCGCGTTTTAGCAATAAATTGACCAAACTGTTAAAGGATATTCGAAGTTTGTTGCTGTAAAGATTTTTAAATTGAGAATACCTCGCCTAAGCGGGGTTTTCTTTTTATGATGATCATTTATTTGGCAATTGCGATAAAATAAAAATTCATTATTCAAAACACTTTTTAGAATTGGTGCAAGGATGTTGGTGATTTATCGGGTGATGCTGCCATTGCTACTCATCGTTTTTGTCCTGATGGGGTTGTGGGTCAGCTATTTGCATTTTCCGTGGGCTTGGGTGATGTATGTTGTAATGGGGTTGGAAATGCTGGTGGCGACAGTGGTCATGGCAATGGAATATCAGGCCCAGCATGTGGGTGGCGCAAGTGGCGGGCAGCTTTGGTTTTCTTGGCCTCAGTGTCTATTTGGCCTTTTTACTGGGCATCGTCCGTGTGCTGATTTGGGCTTACCAAAAATTTTGAGTCTAGCGATTTAAAACGATTTAATTCTTTGGTAAAATAAAACCACTTCATTGGGGAGTAGCCGCTCTTTACGCAAAGTAGAGAGGTGATGATCAACATAATTGTTCAACAGAACATGGTCATCATAGCAAAGAACCAAAAACAGCTTTTCAGCTGTGCTTTTGTTGGCAAGACCTTTGATTTATCACTCTGCAATCAATCCATTTGATTTTGGCTAGCAGGAGGGATAGGTCATCGGTATATTTTGCTAGCCAGAGCATTCAATCATGTATGAATTTCTCATCTCCACCTCAGTTGTTGCCCTTGCTGAAATGGGCGATAAAACCCAACTGCTGGCATTGCTGCTTGCGGCACGTTTCCGTAAACCGATTCCCATCTTAATTGCCATTTTACTGGCCACCACCATCAATCATGGCCTCTCCGCGGTACTGGGACAATGGATTACCACGGTACTTAGCCCTGAAGTCCTGTTGTGGATTCTTGCGCTCGGTTTTATTGGCATGGCGATCTGGATGCTGATCCCCGATGAACTGGGTGATGAAACTGAAAGCATCAATAAATGGCAGAGATTTGGTGTGTTTGGTGCAACCTTTATCCTGTTTTTTCTGGCAGAAATTGGTGATAAAACCCAGATTGCCACGGTTGCCCTGGCGGCACGTTTTGACAGTGTGTTTTGGGTGATGTGTGGTACAACGGTAGGGATGATGATTGCCAATGCGCCAGCGGTATTTATTGGCGACAAACTGGCAGATAAGCTCCCCATCTCATTGATTCATAAAATTGGTGCCGCGATCTTCCTTGTGGTCGGTATTTCGGCATTGGTGCAGCATTATTATTTCTAGTACTCATTCCCAGGCATATAAACAAGACCCATACCTCGTTATGGGTTTTTTCTTATAAATTACGATAAAAGTCCAATATTAGATTGAAACATGGGCTAAATCCCATTATTTTGTTATGGAATTAAAATATTTCATATTTAAAGGTTTTTTCTGGGGTTGTTATGAGCTTTGAGCGGACTACATCGCAAATACTATTTGATAATGGTACACATAAATGCATTAGTTTTACCAGTTTGGTGAAAGGTGAGGGCATTCAGGCCAACCAGTTCCTGATTATTGACCATGACCGCGCCGCAGTGCTCGATCCAGGGGGCGACCTGACCTATGTGCCCTTAACCATGGAGTTAAACCGCTATACCAAACTGAAAAATCTGGACTATGTGATGGCATCACATCAGGACCCTGACATCATCACCTCAATGCCGCGCTGGCTGGTCTATACCGATGCCAAGGTGGTGGCATCCAAGCTATGGGCACGCTTTTTACCGCACCTAAACTCTGCATTTATGAGCGACCGCATGAAAGGAGACTGGGAGGAACGACTGATTGAGCTACCTGATACAGGTCAGGTGATTGCATTGGGTGAGTCTGCGATTGTTGCCATTCCAGCCCATTTCCTGCATTCGGTAGGCAACTTCCAGTTTTATGATCCAGTCGCCAAAATTCTTTTTTCAGGGGATATGGGGGCCTCAATTGTTGATGATGCCAGCCAGCCGATTACCGATTTTGAATTACATATCAAGAAGATGAAAGGCTTCCATCAGCGTTATATGTGTTCCAATAAGGTCATCCGTTTGTGGGTGAATATGGTTCGCCAGATGGACCTCGACATGATTGTGCCGCAGCATGGCACCGCATTTGTTGGAAAAGAGATGATCAACCAGTTTCTGGACTGGATTGAGGGTCTGGAATGTGGGGTGGACCTGATGAATGAATATGTGTTCAGTATTCCAGCCGAGATCAGTTAGAATTTTTTAAGGCAGGACAGGGACAGTCAGTGCCTATAAATTATTTTCATCATAGAAAATGAAAATCACGGCAAAATTTGTTTATAATAGCTCACGGAAATTACCAGTGAGATTGTTATGCTGACCATCGTTCAAGAAGCCTTGACCTTCGATGATGTCTTATTACTTCCTGCCTACTCAACTGTTCTCCCAAAAGATGTCTCCTTAAAGACACGTTTAACTCGCGGCATCCAACTGAATATCCCCCTCGTTTCTGCTGCAATGGATACAGTGACTGAGTCACGTATGGCGATTGCGATGGCGCAGAATGGCGGTATTGGTATTTTGCATAAAAACATGGACATTGCAGCGCAAGCCGCTGAAGTGCGCCGTGTGAAAAAATTTGAAGCGGGTATGGTGAAAGACCCAATCACCGTTACCCCTGAAACCACTGTGCGTGAGCTGATTGCGATTACCCAGGCGAATAATATTAGCGGTGTGCCTGTGGTTAAGGATGGCAAGGTTGTGGGTATCGTGACAGGTCGTGATACACGTTTTGAAACCAACCTTGAACAACCTGTCAGCAACATCATGACAGGTCAGGACCGTCTGGTGACTGTTCGTGAGGGCGAGTCTAAAGAAAACATTCAGGCATTGCTGCAAAAACACCGTATTGAAAAAGTGTTGGTCGTTGGTGAACACAACGAACTCAAGGGCTTGATTACGGTGACTGATTTCCGTAAAGCTGAAAGCTATCCAAACAGTTGTAAAGATGACCTTGGCCGTCTACGTGTGGGCGCCGCGGTGGGTACAGGTGCGGAGACACCAAGCCGTGTGGAAGCATTGGTTGATGCTGGCGTGGATGTGATTGTGGTGGATACCGCACATGGTCACTCAGCAGGTGTGATTGAACGCGTTCGTTGGGTAAAGGCAAACTATCCACAGGTTCAGGTGATTGGTGGAAACATTGCGACGGGTGATGCGGCGTTGGCCTTGCTTGATGCAGGTGCGGATGCGGTAAAAGTGGGGATCGGTCCTGGTTCAATCTGTACCACTCGTATTGTGGCGGGTATTGGTATGCCACAAATTTCTGCAATTGACAGTGTCGCGAATGCATTGAAAGACCAAATTCCCCTGATTGCGGATGGTGGTATTCGTTTCTCTGGCGACATGGCGAAAGCGATTGGCGCGGGTGCCAGCACCATCATGGTCGGTTCACTCCTTGCAGGGACTGAAGAGGCGCCAGGTGAGGTTGAATTCTTCCAGGGTCGTTACTATAAAGCGTATCGTGGTATGGGGTCTTTGGGGGCAATGGCGGGTGCAACAGGTTCCGCTGACCGTTATTTCCAGGACTCTAAAGCGGGTGCTGAGAAGTTGGTGCCAGAAGGAATCGAAGGCAGAGTTCCATACAAAGGCCCGATGGGTAACATCGTACACCAAATGATGGGTGGCTTACGTTCTTCTATGGGCTATACAGGTTCATCCGTGATTGAAGAGCTTCGTCAAAATGCGAAATTTGTGAAAATTACCTCAGCAGGTATGTCGGAATCACATGTACATGACGTGACCATTACCAAGGAAGCGCCGAACTATCGAGTTGGTTGATTTTTGGTAATTTAGCCGTTGGAAAAACCGTCAGTTCACTGACGGTTTTTTTGTTTTGGTGTAAAGTGAAAGCATGAATAAAGATATGGCACAGCGTCATATAAAACATAAGAAAGTGAGTAAAAAATGAGTTATTTTGGCACTGATGGTATTCGTGGCAAGTTCGGGCAAATGCCGATTACCCCTGAGTTTGCATTAAAACTGGGTTTTGCGGCAGGAAAAGTATTAAAAAGAAACAGCCCTAAAAACAAGCCAATTGTTGTGTTGGGCAAAGATACCCGTTTATCTGGCTATATTCTGGAAGCGGCGTTGCAGTCGGGCCTGAATGCCGCGGGTGTCTATGTGCATTTACTGGGACCCTTGCCAACACCAGCGATTGCCCATTTAACCCGTGCCCTGCATGCACATGCGGGCATTGTGATTTCGGCATCGCACAACCCTTATTTTGATAATGGCATTAAATTCTTTTCCAGCGAGGGTAAAAAACTTCCCGATCACTTGCAGGATGAAATTAATCAGGAACTGGAAAAAGAACTGCTCATAGATGATACAGCGAACCTGGGTAAAAGTGTTCGTGTCAAGGATGCCAATGGACGCTATATTGAATTCTGTAAATCCTCATTTCCCTATCATTTTGATTTAAATGACTTAAAGATTGTGGTGGACTGTGCCCATGGTGCCGCTTACAACGTCGGGCCGTCCGTGTTCCGTGAGCTTGGAGCGAAAGTTATTTCACTTTATAACGAGCCAGATGGTTTAAACATTAATGAAAACTGTGGCTCAACCCACCCTGAACAATTGCAGAAAGCGGTGGTCGAGCATCAGGCTGACCTTGGGATTGCCTTTGATGGTGACGCAGACCGTGTGGTGATGGTGGATAAAAATGGTCAGTTGATTGATGGCGACCATATCCTTTACATCCTTGCGACACAGGCGAAAAACAAGCCAGCGGGTGTGGTGGGCACCGTGATGAGCAATATGGCGCTGGAGCTGGCCTTGCAGCAAGCCAATGTAGGCTTTGTACGTGCCAAAGTCGGTGACCGTTATGTGTTACAGGCACTTGAAGAAAATGCGTGGGCGATTGGTGGGGAACCGTCAGGGCATATTCTAACGCTGGATAAAAGCACCACTGGCGATGCCATTATTGCTGCATTGCAGGTATTAACGGTGATGGTGGAACAGGGCAAGGCACTGCATGAACTGGTGGCGGGTTTTGAACTGTTCCCGCAGGTGCTGGTCAACGTACGTTTGCAACAGATGATTGACCCATACTCAATTCCTGCGCTGGTTGAAGAGTTTGAGAAAGCGGAACAACAACTTCAGGGCCGTGGACGGCTGTTGATCCGTAAGTCTGGAACCGAACCTGTGATTCGGGTCATGGTTGAGGGTGATCAACTTGAGGAAGTTGAAGCACTGGCAAATCATCTGGCAGATGCGGTACGCACCCAGGCTCAAGCAGCATAAATATTGGTAGGGGCGTATGGTATATGCCCGATGCTCAATTGTTTCACGTCAGAGAGAAAATATGAGTGATCTAGTCAAAGACCTGAGTGAATTGCGTTTAAGCTATGAGCAAGGTGAACTACATGAAGCACAAATCAACGATAGTCCACATCTACAGTTCCTGAACTGGTTTAACCATGCGCTTGCTGCAAATCTGCATGAACCCTATGCCATGTCATTGGCGACTGCAAATGCACAGGGTCGTCCGCATGTGCGCACTGTGTTGCTGCGTGGTGCGACGGAAATGGGCTATGACTTCTATACCAATTATGACAGCCAGAAAGGAATGGATCTTGCTGAGAATCCTTATGCCGAGTTGCTGTTTTACTGGCCAAGTCTGGAACGGCAGGTACGGATCGGTGGCAAAGTCATCAAGATTTCCGAACAGGAATCGACTGACTATTATTTGAAACGTCCGCGTGACAGCCAGATTGCGGCACATATCAGCACACCGCAAAGTGGTGTGATCAGCAGCCGTGACGTGTTACAACAGCGTTTTCAGGACTTGCAGCAGCAGGTGGCTGATCAGGACGAGCTTAGCAAGCCTGAGTTTTGGGGCGGTTATCGTCTGCAAGCTGACTATTATGAGTTCTGGCAGGGACGACCAAACCGTTTGCATGACCGCCTAAGTTATGAAAAACATAATGGACTTTGGACCATACAGCGTTTGATGCCATAAATGACCCAGATAAAAATTCAACAAAGGCCCTTACTTACACGCCCTGAACAGTTTCAGGGCGTGCCAGCTTTCATTGCTGAAATATTGGCACGACGTGGCGTTCAGTCTGAACAGGAACTTGAGCTTAAACTCAAGCATCTGCTTGCACCCACTCTCAAGGGACTGGACACGGCGGTTGAACTGATCGATCAGGCGATTGAGCAGCAGCAGAAGATTGTCATTATTGGTGATTATGATGCCGATGGTGCGACCAGTACCGCCCTGATGGTTTTGGTGCTGCAAGAGATGGGCGCAGTGGTTGAATATCTGGTGCCTGACCGTTTCAAGTATGGTTATGGGCTCACGCCTAAAATTGCTGAACTGGCACAGCAGACCTATCAGCCAGATTTACTGATTACGGTGGATAATGGCATCTCCAGCCATGCAGGGGTTGAAACGGCACAGGCTTTGGGGATGAAGGTGATTATCACTGACCACCACCTGACCACCAAGCAAACCCCATCCGCAGAGGCCGTGGTGAATCCCAACCAGTTGGGCTGTGACTTTCCAAGCAAGGCATTGGCAGGCGTGGGGGTGGCGTTTTATGTGCTGGCGAAGTTGTCATCTCATCGCGGCCAACAGGGTAAAAGCAGCAGCAAGGTGACGCAGTATCTGGATTTGGTTGCTTTGGGCACCTATGCCGATGTGGCAACACTGGACAATAACAATCGGATTTTGATTGATGCGGGCCTTAAGCGGATTCAGCAGCACCAGTGTCGAGCAGGAATTCTGGCCCTACTGGATATTGCAGGGCGGGATGCTGCAAGCCTGCGTGCACAGGATTTGGGTTTTGTGCTTGGACCACGTATCAATGCGGCTGGTCGTATGGAAAGCATGCGAATCGGGATAGAGTGCCTGCTTGCGCCCGATATGGCAAGTGCCTATCCAATTGCCCAGCAATTAAACCAGTTAAATATCGAGCGCCGTCAGGTTGAGGGTGCGATGAAGCAACAGGCACTCAGTGCTTTACAACATATTCAGTTGGAAACGGAACATTTACCTGCGGCTTTGGTGATGTTTGATGAACAGTGGCATCAGGGTGTGATTGGTATTGTCGCTGGGCGATTAAAGGAACAGTTTCATCGTCCAAGTTTGGTATTTGCCCCTGATGAGGATGGGATTCATATTAAAGGTTCGGCGCGTTCAATCGAGGGCATTCATATTCGCGACACCATTGAACAGGTGGCGGAGCAGTATCCCCATTTGGTCAGCCATTTTGGTGGACATGCCGCCGCCGCTGGCCTTACCCTGAATAAAGCTCATTTTGAGGAGTTTAGGCAGATCTTCATCCAATATATTGCGGAAATGGATCAGGAGCTGTTTCAGGCAACCTTGTGGACGGATGGTGAACTGCCAGATACGGCATTGGACCTTGCGACCCTGAACTGGATTGAGCAGCTTGGCCCGTGGGGACAGAAATTTCCGCTGCCTCAGTTTGAGGGAAACTTTAAGGTCATCGACTATCGCTGGTTGAAAGACCAGCATTTAAAGCTAAAACTGGCGCTTGGACAGCAGATTGTGGATGCCATTGTCTTTAATGCGGCAGACCGTTTTGAGTTCAACCCGATGCTGGGCTATGTTGACCTGGTGTATACGCTGGAGCGCAATGTCTTTAATGGCACCACCAGCCTGCAACTTCAGGTTGTATATTTAAGCCAATAAAAAATCCACCCAT
>NZ_JAOCLL010000030.1:0-27613 GCF_029845285.1 Acinetobacter sp. GD03645
AATTAGACTTCTTGTATATATCTTTATCTTCTTTATTTATAATAAGAAGATAAAGATAATACAAGCGGTCTATTATTAGTCTCTATTATAAAGACTAGTTTTGTGCAGTCCAATATTTTATAAATTATTAAAGTGATACTATGAATGGACATTGCATTAATATCGCGATTTCGGGTATAAGTTTAAAAGTTTCAGATGAATTAAAAATAGAACTTAGAAAAACAATACCTCATGAATTTGGCATTAACTGGATTAACATTGCCGATCCAAATATCGACTTACTACTAATAAATGAAAATTTTTTTGATACTGAAGGCATTCAACGTATTTTAGAACAAAAACAACTTCCCTGCTTAAAGGTTTCCAAAGGGCAAGGAACTTGCAACATAGAAGAACACAATACACTTTACTTACCCTTTCAACAGACCGATGCCTTGAAAAACTGGATTCATCTTCGTCTTTTAAGTTATCTATCCAATCAACAATCGCAACACACCAAGATAGAGCCTGTTTCAGGACATGATGCGGTCAATAAAAAGTTTTTAACAGACATGCTGAATCCAGAGAATGCCCGACTTCATCTTTTTGATGATCACGGCACTCTGGCAATTATTGACACACGTAGCCAGATTGCCTGGCTGGAGCCAACACGAACCCAGACTCAAACCAACCACAGTTTTAATTATGAGTTTGCGACCACCTCAGACTTCACCAAGGTGTCCCGTAAAGTCGAATATAATTTACAGGACTGGTTATGGAACCTGTTTTGGCATTCACTTGAATTTCAGCGTTTAGCGCCAAACGAAAGTGAATACTATAAAATCGAATACTGGCCTCAACCAGCGCAAAGCAGCGATCGAAAAATTACACTGCATCTTTCAGCCTGCTTTATACAAGGAGCACAACTTTCCCAAGTCGCCACACAATTAAAACTTCCCATTCAAACGGTTCAACAGTTTATTGCTGCCTGTATTGTTTCCAACAACGGCGGCATTATCACTGCATCAGAAAGCCATTATTTACAAACTGAAACTGCTGAACAACCAGCTGAACAGCAAGGTTTTCTGAATAAATTTTTCGGCAAAATCAGACGCCGCTTTGGGCTTTAAGGAACAATATGATTCTTCAACAATATAAAATTGTGTTTGCAGGAAGCATGGGTGCAGGTAAAACAGAAGCGATTAAGTCCCTTTCTGAAATTCCAGTCCTTGCCACCGAAGCACTCAATACAGATAGCCAGGCCCATAATAAGATGCAAACGACAGTTGGTATTGATTATGGTGAAATTACATTAGATGATGGGGTAAAGATTGGTTTATATGGAACACCAGGGCAATCGCGCTTTGACTTTATCTGGCCTGTTATTTGTCAGGGTGCTTTAGGTGTTATTCTATTAGTCGACCATAACAGCAAGGTTCCCCTTGAAGAACTTGAAGGCTATCTTGACACGTTTAAGGACTATACCAAGAATATTTCCATTGGTATTACGCATGTCGATGAAAACAAGGAACATACCACTTCTATTTATCGGGAGTGGCTGATACAGAACGAGTATCAATATCCCCTGTTTTTTATTGATGCCCGTAAACAGGAGCATGTGTTGCTCATGATTGAATCACTCATTGCAGCACTAGAAGTCAATTTAAAAGCAACAAATTAATCACTTTATAAAGAGAAGAATTATGTTCAGTATTCCGAGTCAACAACGTACGGCGCCCAAAGAACTCATTCAAATGGCGAAAGCCCAGGCCAATGATATTTTAATGAACATTCGGGGTATTGATTACATCATGCTCTGTTCAACAGATGGATTTGAACTGGCTTCCGTTTATAAGAAGAATCCTTATAATAGTACCAAGCTTGCTGCTGTCAGCAGTTCCATTCTGGCAATGGTCAGTGCGTTCCTGAATGAAATCCAGTTGACTGGATGTCAGAGCATCACCCTCGATGCGGAGAATGGCAAGGCAATCCTGACCTCTATTCCTGCACCACATCATCCGATGGTCATGGTGACGCTGAGTAATAAGGATGTTCTACTCGGACAATTGCTTTATAGTTTAAAACAGGCAAGTGCAGCAATTGTTGCCGCTGATCAAACATAATTCTTAACCTTAACCAGTTTACCCATCCGAAAGGCCGACAACTTTTCGGATTCTTTTTATATAAAGTGATCTAATACTCAAGGTACACTCAATTGTATTGTGACAGATTGGTAGATATGGCCCATATTGCATCATGATCCACCTCAAACCCACACAAAAGCCGAACCATTGCCCCATCAATCATAAATAAGAACAGATCAACATCGGGTTTTAACAGGCTGATTTCCATACCCGACAACAACTCAAGAATTTCCTGAACCAGCCATTCCCGATATTCAATTACTACCTGATAGGCATGAGGATAAAGCTGTTCAATTTCAAAAATAGCTTTAAACAAAAGATGGTAAGGGCTATTGAGGTCTGCATGTAAAAGATAAACTTCCCTGAGTTTATCGGCTGCCGTGAGGTGTTGGCATGAATAAATAATTGCAAGCACCTCTTGTTTAAGCCGCTCTTTTTGCACAGCCATGCATATTTCAATAAATCGTTCTTTAGACTGAAAATTATTATAAAACGTCATTTTGGCAATTTTGGTTTGCTGCAAAATAAAGTCGATGCCTGCCTTGTGAAATCCATAACGATCAAATAGCTGGATTGAAGTATGAACCACCTGTAATGCTCTTGGAGAAATTTTTAAATTTGGCATATAGATACCATCCACTCATCTTTTTTGTTGTATTTAAATGAGATAAAAATGCCCTTACCCTATAACGAGTAAAAAAAGGCATGCAGCGACTCTGAAAGACTGCCCTGTCGCATCTCAAGTTTTATTGTCGATCTGTTTTTTTAGTCGCAACGACCTAAGGCCTGAACACCCAAAGGCGATCAAACCGTGCGAAAGACTAATCTGGAGGTATAAGAATAAAATACATAGCCAACTCCTAAAATTCGGAATTCTGCCAATGCATTCAAAATTATGGTGGCAGAACGAAAGAGGGTTGACGGACTGGTTCAACTCCAGCACACCCGAAGGTGTCCCACTCCCGTCCTACCGCTACGGGAGGAGACGAGAAGCTTACACACAAAACTATTCCTCAGAAGAAATAATCCTGATGTAGTTGAAACGGCCCGTCAAGACCGACTGACCATGTGGGTCAGCATGTACAGAATAATCTGTGAGTTTATGAGTGTCAATGTAGAGGAATGGCAAGTTATTAAATTTCTTAACTTTTAAATAGGGTGGCGGATCAGCACACGCCCATGTTTTCCCTTGCGCACACCACCAAAATAACTTTCATCCAGCTTAATTTGTCCCTCAAGGACATCTATGGCATCTTGGGCAAGATGATACATAATGAACTGACGTATTTTTCTCTAAAACAAAGCAGCAGAATTAGGTTGAGTGCGGAGTAAATCGGCTGCTGTTCTAGCAGTTACTTCTGCTATAGAAAACTCAAGCAGTTTTCTTTGAGTTTTTTTACTTAATTTACATCTGTTTATCTTCATAAAAGTAGATTATCACTGTTCTAATCCACTACAGCTCCTTAATTTTTATATGTTATTTTTCAATTTTCTTTTTTGAAAAAAGAATCATCTATTCTTATCTATCAATATGTTCATATCTTACCCAGCTTTCACACTACGGCTTTAGACTAAAGAAATAAACAATTGTTTTTTTAAACATCAGATGAATGGTAAGAATTTTAAATGATTTAGCAACATTTTTTCATTATTATATTTTTTGAACAAAAATACACCATAAAATGTTCGCTAATGAACACAACCAACAAAGTGTAGTTATTTTTTGTTCATGAATCTTTAAGCACTATGGAGAGAGCAATGAAGCTGAATAGCTTAAAACTAGGCGCAGGGGTCGCGTTACTGTTAAGTGGTTTTGCCAGTCAAAATACACTGGCAGATTCCTATGTATTTGTAACCAATACCACACCACAAACTGTATCAATACAGGTGAACCATACAGGTAGCCAAATTTTGCAGCAGGGAAACCAATGGGCTCAAGAAGCAACGCAAATCGCACCTTATGAAACCAAACGTGTATTACGCCTAAACCGTTATTCTGGAATTAAATCTGGACAGACCTATAATTTTGATACTGTGGTCACTAGCGGCAACTCACAGGTTATTTTGAAGCAAACCATGACTGGAACATGGACTGGTAGCAATATCAAGCACGGTATTCAAACCTCCACAGCCACTTCACCCTGGTATTCTGACCGTAATGTGTATCGCCTCAATACAACTTATGGTGGGTTGTCAGCACAGGCTGCTGTAAAAGCAGAATACACAGGTGGGTATGATGATTTCCATTACACCATTCACCAGAACACAGTTCAAGAACCTGTATCAAGCAGCGCAGATGAATTAAAGGTGCTCACTTATAATGTGTATGCCCTACCCATGGTTGCAAGCAAGATTAGTGAGCGGTTGGCTGAACTTCCAAACCATGTAAAAGGCTATGATGTGATTATGATGCAGGAAGCATTTGCATCATCACGCACAGGCATGTTGAATCAACTCGCTCAGCAATATCCATATCAAACCCATATTCCAGTTGGGTCTGGCTACAACTTATTTGACAGTGGCTTAGTGATTGTGAGCCGTTACCCAATTGTGAAAACAGCACAGTTAATTTATCCAGATTGCACGGGAACAGACTGCTTTGCTGACAAGGGGGTACTGTATGCTGAGATTATCAAGAATGGTAAAGCCTATCATGTGACTTCAACCCATACTGCTTCGTTTGACACAACTGAGGCGCGTGCTTTACGTCAGGTACAATTTCAGCAAATTCGCCAGTTAGTGGATCAACAGAATGTTCCAAATTTTGATGCGGTACTGATGGGTGGTGATTTTAATGTGAATAAATTCCTGTGGCCGCAAGATTATCAGGATATGCTGACAAACTTAAATGCAACCGCACCCGTTAGCACAGGCTACACTGCGTCAACTTTTGACCCTCGTGTAAACAAACTGGCTGGAGCAGCAGGTTCGGGCGGAACAACTGTTGAATATCTGGATTATATTGTTTCTTCAAATACACACCGCCAACCTCTCCAATCCCGTAATGATGTTCGTATTTTGCGTTCTACGGCTGACCCACTCTTTATGACCTGGGATTTATCTGATCATTTTCCAGTAATGGGTCAATTTAACTACTAACTTAATAAGTAGACTAAGATATGAACAAAAGACTAGTGTTGACAATCATGGTTGTTTTGGTGGTCTTGGTCGGTTTTGTAGTTTGGAAGAGCACCAGCTCTTCCGCTGCAATCCAGCAGACCAAAACAACCACCCAATCAAGTGATCCATCTACAGGCTTTAGCGATACCAAAATGCAAAATAAGAACAAGGAGAAAATTTTACAAGAGTCTCTTTCCAGGCAATTACAATCGCTACAAAAACAGCCAGGCAATATTACTCAATTCCTAAATGATTTTAATACGAATTGTCATGTTCAGGATTGTAATGCCGCTTTAGCAAAAGCATTAGCCAATTACCCTGATCAAGCATTTGCGCATTTGGTTGAAAACCTATTAAAACGCATGCCGCAATATGAACAACAAATGCAGAGTACAGTATTATCCACATCCTTATCGCCTAAACAGCGTTTCGATGCACTATGGAAATTAAGAGAACAGACTTTAGGGACAGCAGAGGCGATGCTCGGTTTCGGACAAGAGCGAAATTATGCAGACTATCGTTTCGCCTATAATGATCTGTCTCAAAATCAAAATCTCAGCGCAGAACAACGTCTAAAAGCTTTTGAGTCACTGCAACGTCAGTATCCTGATGCAGTAAAGCAAGAAAATAACATTGGGCTTTACGAACAGGCAATTCAATTACTTAATCATAGCTCAAGTAATCCTACTGAAATTGCGAGCTTGAAACAAAAACTACAACAGCAGTATTTAACTGAGCAAGAACAACAAGATATTCAACTTCGTGATCAACGTGAAGTACAACAGCAGCAACAAGTTATTCAGTATCAACAGGCTGTTAAACAGTTGCAGCAAGAAATGGAACCTCTCAAATCTCAAATCTCGGAAACTGAATGGCAAAAGCAGTACCAGCAACGTTTGGAAAAACTGCGTTTAGATATGTTTTCTTAAATAATTGAGCCATCCACATATAGATGGTTCAAATCTTGAATAACCAATATGATATTGATCAATCTGCATAGTTTTTCGTCATTCTTTCCAAATGAATGTTAAGATCAATCCCTAGATCTAAATACAAAAAGATTGATAGGAATCAAAGGAATGAACTACCCGCAATATCAACACGACTTAAATACGGCACTGGAATCGGAAATACTGGGCGAGCTTATTTTTCTAAATGCGGCCAAACATGCCCATTCAGTAGAACAACAGCAAAAGTGGCAAACTCTGGCACAACTGGAAACGCAGACTTTGCAACGGTTACAGGATTTTCTGAAACAACAGGGGCAAACTGCCTCCATTCGTTTTCATCTTAAACTGCAAGCCAAGGCATCGGGTATTGCAATGGCAAAACTTCCCTGGAAACTTGCCATGCATCTACTTAAACAGGGAACAAAACCCTTTATGGCAACGTTCGAACGGATGAATCAGCACGCCGATGCAAATACTCAGGATTTCCTAAAATATCTGCTCGCCCATGAACAGGCTTTGGCTGAATTTGCAACGCAGGAATTAAAAGGGAATTCAACAAACTCATTAGAAGCTGTATTCAAGTTATTAAAAAGCTAGGTATTAACCTAGCTTTTTAATTTATACGCTTTATGCAATCGTGACATTTAAAAGTAACTGTCGTTTTTTCACCTGCTGCCCCACCTGACCAATCAGTTCCTCAACTACACCATCCACATCAGACTTGATCTGCTGCTGAATCTTCATGGCTTCCAAGACCAGTAAGGTTTGGCCTTTACTTACGGTATCACCTACATTCACCAACAGATTGACAATCGCTCCATCCATCGGCGCACGGATTTTACCATCGCCCACCACCTCAGCGGCCTCTGGAGCCGCATAAGTGGTATTTTCGATCACAACATTGCCATTGCCTGCATCTAAATAAAGCTGGTTTTGATCAAGCACATAATCTAGTTTACGGCGCACACCATCCACATTGTAAATAACCTGATCATCACTAATTTCAACCACATCCACCGTGCTTTGCTGGTCGCATAGTTCCACTTTCACTTGCTGGTGATTGGTTTGGACATGCAGCAATAATTGCTGGTCTGCATATTTCAGCTTGAGTGGGAACGGGATTGAAACCCCAGTTTGCCAAGATACTTTTGACTGGTTCTGCTGGGTAAATAACGCCGCAGCAACCGCCAATGTTTCAATATTCAGACTTTGCTGATGTAGGCTGACATCATCCTGAAAATGCTGCTGGATAAATGCGGTATTGGTATCACCCGCCACAATAATTGGATGACGCAGTAAATTCACCAAAAACTGTTTATTGCTGTTTACACCCAGCAACACACAATCATCAACTGCTCTTGCCAGTAAGCGAATGGCATCCTGACGGGTTTTACCATAGGCAATCACCTTGGCAACCATTGGATCATAGAATGGGCTAATTTCACCCTGTTCCAACATGCCATGATCAATACGCACATTTGGCAATGCAGCAGGCTGCCAACGCAACACTTTCCCTGTCTGTGGCAAGAAGTCCTGACGTGGGTCCTCGGCATATAAACGCACTTCAATTGCATGCCCGTTTAGGGTCAATTCATGTTGCTGTAGCGGCAGTGTTTCGCCATTGGCTACACGCAGTTGCCATTCCACCAAATCCAGCCCTGTGATCATTTCTGTGACTGGATGCTCCACCTGCAAACGGGTATTCATTTCAAGGAAATAAAACTCACCTGATTGATCCAGTAAAAACTCAACTGTTCCCGCGCCGACATAATCACAGGCTTTGGCTGCTGCAACAGCAGCCTCACCCATTTTCTGGCGTAGTTCTGCTGTCATCACTGGGCAAGGAGCTTCTTCCACCACTTTTTGGTGACGGCGTTGAATCGAGCAATCGCGTTCAAACAGGTACACATAATTACCGTATGTATCACCAAATACCTGTATCTCCACATGGCGCGGTGCAATCACTGCTTTTTCGATAATCAGTTCACCTGAACCAAAGGCATTTTCTGCTTCTGAACGTGCAGTCTTTAAGGCTTCCAACAAATCAGCCGACTGGTGTACCAAACGCATACCACGTCCACCACCACCTGCCGAAGCTTTCACCATTAAAGGGAAACCAATCTTCTCTGCCTGTTCAGCCAAGTATTCAATGTCTTGCTGATCGCCCTCATAGCCAGGAACACACGGCACACCTGCCTGAATCATGGCAATCTTGGATAAACGCTTGCTCCCCATCAATTCAATTGCAGGTGCAGTCGGCCCAATAAAGCTAATGTTGTGGTCAATACAGGCTTGGCAAAAATCAGTATTTTCCGATAAAAAACCATAGCCAGGATGAACCGCATCGGCACCTGTCTTTTGACAGGCTTCAATAATGTTGGCAATGGATAGATAGGATTCTGAAACTTTAGACGCACCGATATACACTGCTTCATCTGCAACCTGAACATGGCGTGCATTAGCATCAGCATCTGAATATACTGCAACGGTCTGATAGCCCATTGCTTTCGCTGTTTGCATCACCCGAACGGCGATCTCACCACGGTTTGCCACTAAAACTTTTGTAAAAGCCATTTTTATTCTCTCTCAAAGCATCGTTTCGCCTTGCTGATTACTCTTGCGCAGTTGCAAAGCAGTGCTTTGCTGATCACTGCTCATCCATTGCCCAAGTTGGCAAACGTTTTTGAATAAAGGCCATCGTGCCTTCCTGCCCCTCTGCCCCGCCAACGGCTTGAGCAAACTGCTGTGCAGCATCATAAAGCAAAGTGTCTAAAGGCTCATTTAAAGTCCGATGCAATAAGGCTTTGGTGGTACGGGATGCCAAAGGCGCAGCACGTTTAATCTGTTGAACGGTCTCAGCAAGTTTTTGTTCAAGCGCTGCCTCATCCGAAGCCACTTCATGCACTACACCGAGCTTTAACGCGGTCTCACCATTAAAACGTAAGCCCAACAGTGCCAAACGACGCGCTTGGGTCAGTCCAATTCGTTTCACTACAAAAGGAGCAATTTGTGCTGGCAACACACCCAAACCTGTTTCAGGTAATCCAAACTGGGCATTATCACGACTAATCGCTACATCAGAAACACAGGCCAAGCCAAAACCACCACCCAGTACCGCACCCTCTAAAATCGCCACAACAGTTTGCGGTGCCTGATCAACCTGTTCAATCATGGCACCGAAACGGCGGTTAAAATCAACATAGGGTTGTAGGCTACCAGCATTGGCAGCTTCAACACGTAAGCCCGCCATATCCTTAATGTCTCCACCTGCACAGAAATGCCCGCCTTTTCCACGCAGGATCACGGCACGAATCGAGGTATCTTCGGCAATATGAGCAAAGACCTGCTGAATGGCATTGACCATGTTTAAACTCATGGCATTTCGGCTTTCAGGTCGATTCAGCCAAAGTGTTAAAATACTGCCTTGTCGTTCAAGCTGGATGCTGTCATCCACTTGTAAAGTATCCAGATTACTCATTTTATTCCTAATTTTTCATTCTTAATCACAGGTTAGCTATACAGGATCAACATCATACGCAACCACATGATCACAGGGGCAGCATTACCAGGATCAAAGATCCTTGCCCAACATATGACATTGTTATAGCCCAGATGACCATGACCTCAGCCCCTCACATCAACCCAGCCATGCTTCACAATATATCTCCACTTTACAAACCAAGCAAGTGCTTGGTTTGTAAAATAAGCATTATCATGCGTGATTAGCTTTGGCGGTACGCACCACAGCGTCTATATCTACCTCATCAACTTGATGAGGTGGAATAAACTGTTGGGCATAATCCAGCCATAAACGACTTTGGACAAAATAGATAAACAGTGTACGGTCAAGATGATTTTCCTGACACATTTTTGCCATGATCATCAGCGACTCAGAAATGGTTTTGGCAGATTTGTAAGGACGATCCGCGGCAGTGAGAGCCTCAAAAACATCGGCCAATGCCAGAACACGCTCCTCAACAGACATTTGTGCCGCTTGTAAGCGTCTTGGATAACCCTGTCCGTCCATACGTTCATGATGGTTAGTGGCAAGGTCGGGAATACGCTGTAAATGTTTGGGCCAAGGTAATTTGGTCAGCATAATCAGGGTCTGGACGATATGATTGTTAATCGCAAAACGATCTTCGCTGGTCAGTGTGCCACGGCGAATACTGAGATTATAAATTTCCCCAGTATTTCTTTGATAATGTGGAAGTTGCATGTCAAAACCATGCATGTTTAACGGATCATCCCGCTCTACATGGGGTTTATAATTTTCATCCCATGCAACGATATGCTCAGGTTTATCTGCCAATAGTCGCTCCTGTATGGGGAGTGATGGCGCAGGATGATGATAAAGTGACTGTTCCAGTAGCGATAGCCCAAGACGGTTATCAAAATGACGTAACCATGTTCGCTGTGCGATCTGTTCTAAACGTAAAATCGTCTCATCACTTAAAAACTCCCCTCCAATATTGCATTTGGCAATAAAGGCAAAATCAGCCTGTAGTTGCGCATACTGTGCATCACGCTGGGCTTCTGCACATGCCTGTTCTGTTCCTGTCAGTTGAGCCTTTAGACACACTATTTCGGCATCCCGATATAGCACTTCAAAACGGGTACGGATTTCATGGATACGGTTGTACAAGGTTTCCAATTTGGTGGCTTTGTCAATAATATGTTCAGGCGTGGTAATTTTACCGCAGTCATGTAGCCATGCTGCCAGACGGAAAGCCTCACGATCATCCGCATTGCAATGGAAATCAGCATATTGCCCTTGTGTTTCTGCCGACAAGTGATCCACAATCATCATTGCCAGTTTGGGCACACGACGGCAATGTCCTCCTGTATGGGCACTCTTAGTATCAATTGCATCGGCAAGAACCAGAATGAAAGCCTCCAGAAGCGCTTTCTGTGATTCAATCAATTGCCTTGTTTCAATTGGAATTGCCAACATTCCAGTTAACCGTTCACTAAAAATCAGGAAGTTTTGTGACGTATGTTCATGATCACCTTTATGCTCTAAAATCACATAACCCAAAATGTGTCCATCACGCCCACGTATGGCAAAGGCCTGACACAGGGCATGGCGGTTAGGCTGCTGATTCTCAATGTTACCCAATTGTGCCGCAACGATATCTACCTGATCTTGTCGTCCATAAGCAGCATTTTTTTGCCAACTGTTATCTTTTGACTGAAAAAGATACACCGCCCCACTATCACAACGAGCGGCCTCTACAAACAACCGAAGTACTTTATTCAGCATGGTGTCGATCTGTGGTTCAGCTTGCAGCACCTGACTGATTTTTAACAATGCTTCCATGGTACGGCTGACATCATCCGTAACATCGGTCAGTTGATAGGCTTCATACAACAAACTAAACTCAGGGCTAGGACGACTAAAATCAAAATGTGACATCTGCCGAACACGACGAATATGCTGTTCAATAATCTGGCCAATACGATGACCAAGCCATGCCCCCAAAGCAAGAAGCAGCATCCCCAAAACAATCGCAATCCCAATCATCTGGCGGCGATAAACAGGCAAATCCTTGAGTAGCTCTTGACTTGGAATGGCAACCAATAGCTGTAGCCCCAGTTCACGATATTGGGCAAGTTCAATCTTTCGCCCCAACCATTGTTGATCATCAGCCTGATAGGTCATCACCTGAGTTTGTGATGGTAACTGCCACAACTGCAATAAGGCTGTGTTTTCCAGATGTTGCAGTGCAGGGGCTGGTGTGGTGGATGTGACTTGATCAATAGCCGACCCCGTATTGACCCCAATCACTTCGCCCTGACTATCCACCAATGCAATTTGACTATGGGGGGTAATACTCAATTGTTGCAGTGCATCCTTAATTCCATTTAAGGGTAAATCCATCGCAACAATCGCATGGGAATTACTACTGCGCATGGAAAGTGTTACACCCATTAAAGGTGTATCTGCATAAATATAGGGTTTTGAAATGGCAACATCTGTGGTGGCAAGCGCATTGTTATACCAGGGACGTTGCCGAGGATCATACACATAGTCTGGATCTGTACGTTGCTCAATCAGGTTGAGATGCTGATCATAGAATAAAAGTTGGTGTGTACGCTTTTCTCCTGCCTGCCCCAACAATGCACGAACCACGTATTTTGCCTGTTCTGGTGCGCGATAGCTCTGACGTAATGTCGCCTTGGTTAATGGACTCACCAGAAAATAGTCACCATTATCATAGCCAATATACACAGACGTTAATAATGGATTGGCATACAAATTGGTAGTAAAGGCCTCTAGGCGTCGCAACCGCTGGGGCAATGTGCTGGCTTCAACCACAGGATCAAAGGCCAGAACGCGCAGCAGTGCTTCAGCAGGATCAATAATTTGTTGTACTTTTTGTTCCGTGATTTGACTGGTCATTTCCGCCTTGCTAGTTGCGGCATCCAGAAGCAAAGTCTTTGCCTCAAACCAGTTAACTGTTGTAAAAGTGACGGATGTCAATGTGATGGCAATGATCATCATCATGGTCATCACCATGCGAATACGCCATTTATGTTGGAGCCGCTGCATTATCCTTTGCATATTTTTGTTCCATGTGTTGCATCTTGCAACACGACAAAAGGCCAATATTTTTTTAAATATTCTGGGTATTTGTATAACATTCTATTTTGGCAGGTCATCACAAACATCATAAGTCAATACCCTGGACATGACAATCCAGAGAGAAAAAATTGCGATGAATTTAAAAAATTAAATAATTGATATCAAATAAATATTGATGTTTTTATAAAGATTTTAAAACTATTGTTATAAGTAAAATATTTTGTTTTATTATCGAGATAATGCAAAGCCCAACTTTAGCCCCTTAAGATATACCAATCTTTCAGCATTTTTAATTTTACCTTTCTAAATCCTCCCTACCACGATGCTTAAGCCGCATCTCAGGGAAGATTTAGACATAGGTAAAATATAACTTAACCCTAGATCACCCTTTCTGCTTCTTCGGCAGAATATCCATCAACTTACAGATAATTCCCAACATGATCTCATCCGCACCACCACCAATCGAGCCAAGACGACCATCACGGTAGAGCTGAGAAGCTGGGTTATCCCACATAAAGCCATTACCGCCCCAATATTGCAGGCAGCTATCCGCCACCTCACGGGTTAAACGCCCTGCCTTGAGTTTTGCCATAGAAGCCATCATGGTGACATTCTCCCCTGCGATATGCTGTTCACAGGCTTGATAGGTCAGTGCCTTAAGCGCTTCCACTTCGGTCATCAACTCAGCAAAACGGAAATGTACATATTGGTTATTAATGAGTGGCTGTCCAAAAGTGGTACGATCCTTGGTGTAATCAATGGTTTGTTGAATCACATTTTCCAGACCACCGACTGCATTGGCACATGCCCACATGCGTTCTTCCTGAAACTGCATCATCTGCATCATAAAGCCCATCCCTTCTGCGCCAACTAGATTGCGTTGCGGCACGCGGACATTATCAAAATAGACTTGGGCGGTTGTGGTTGAACGCATCCCCAATTTATTCAACGGTTCTGAAAAACTAATCCCTGCCGTTTTGGCTGGGACAATAATCATGGATTTATTGACATGCGGTTTATCATCAGAGGTATTGGCAAGCAGGCAGAAGAAATCTGCTTGCAGTGAATTGGTAATCCACATCTTGCTGCCATTAATGACGTAATCATCGCCATCTTTTTTTGCTATGGTTTTAACTGCGGCGACATCTGAACCCGCATGAACCTCTGATACAGCAATTGAAGCCACATATTCACCACGAATGGCTGGATTCAAAAATTCTTCTCTCAGTTCCTTGCTACCAAAACGGGCAAGAGCTGGTGTTGCCATATCAGTTTGTACACCAATCGCCAATGGCACACCACCACAGGCCGCACGACCTAATTCTTCAGCAACCACCAAATTATAAGAATAATCCAGACCTAAGCCACCATTTTCTTCAGGCTTACAAATACCCAGTAAGCCCAAGTCTGCCATTTTTTTAAATACATCATGGATTGGGAAACGTCCTGCCTCTTCCCATTCTGGAATAAATGGGTTGAGTTCATTTTCTACAAACTGACGTGCGGTACGGCGTAAAGCGTCATGCTCTGCGGTAAATTTCATGGTTTTGTCCTAAATATTTTTATTGCCTAAATTTTGTGTTGAATTAGAAACGTGATACACCAAAACGAGTTGGATTTAGTTCGCGTTCCTGTGCTTCATAAATGGTCTGTAACAAGAAGATCAATACCTTGCGAGTATCTCGTGGGTCGATAATGCCATCGTCATGCAACATTGCAGTATTGAACAAAGCAGTGGATTGCTGTTCCAGTTTCATTGAGGTACTTTGTTCCAGAAAATCCAGCATCTGCGGATTCGGCTCCATGCCTGAAGCTTTCTGTTTACCCTCAGCCACGATACGCAGCACTTTCCCTGCCTGAGCAGAACCCATCACCGCCACATGCGAGTTTGGCCAAGCAAAGATAAAGCTAGGTGAAAGACTACGTCCGCACATGGCATAGTTACCCGCGCCATAGGAACCTGCCACCACAATCGAGATTTTCGGTACAGTTGCATTGGCAACCGCCTGAATCAGCTTGGAACCATGCTTGATAATGCCATTCTGTTCGGCATCCGTTCCGACCATAAAGCCAGTGGTGTTATGTAAGAATAAAAGTGGGCGTTGAGTTTGTTCACAAAGATGGATAAATTGCGCAGCCTTTACCGCTCCCTGTGGCGTGATTGGGCCATTATTGGTAATAATGCCAATATGTACCCCGCCCATTTTTGCCCAACCGCAAACGGTTAAAGCATCATATTCCTGCTTAAACTCCAGAAAATCAGAATCATCAATAATCCGTGCCACCACCTCTTTCATATCAAAAGGTTGCTTTGGATCCTGTGGAATAATACCTAACAACTCTTCTGCTGAATAACGTGGTTCCTTATAGTCCTGATTGAGACTGGTGGTTTGTTCTTTCCAGTTCAGATGCTCAAAAATTTCACGGGCAATACGAATGCCATCGGCATCATTTTCAGCCAGATATTCCGCCACGCCTGACACTTGGGTATGCATTTCTGCACCACCGAGCTCCTCTGCGGTTGCCACTTCACCTGTTGCGGCCAACAATAATGGTGGACCAGCCAACAGCATTTCGGTTTGCTTACGAACGGCAACCACATAGTCAGATAAACCAGGTTGATAAGCACCACCCGCAGTGGCATTACCGTGCACCACCGAAATCTGTGGAATCCCTGCCGCAGACATGCGCGCCTGATTGGCAAAGGTCATACCACCATAGGTAAACACTTCTGCCGCATAGTTCAGGTTCGCCCCGCCACTCTCGGTCAATGTCACAATCGGTAATTTTTGTTCAAGCGCAATCTTTTGCAAACGTAAGGTTTTCTGTACACCCATCGGTGACATGGTGCCGCCCTTGATCGCACTATTACTGGCAGTGACTAAGGCACGAACGCCACTGACAAAACCGATCCCCGCGATAATACCACCACCTGCCTCCGAACCATCCTTATCATCATGCATGTTGTAGCCAACTAGGCCACATAGCTCGACAAAAGGCGAATCCGCATCAAGAAGTAAACGCACCCGCTCATGCGGCAGAATTTTGCCTTTCTTATCAAACTTGGGCTTTGCTGCATAAGACTTATCAATGCCTTTTTGCTGTACGGCACGGACTTCTGCAATTTGATTGAGTAAAGCATCCCGATTTTGTTGGTATTGTTCACTACCCACTGCAATTTCAGACTGAAGAATTGTCATGGTTTAATCCTTCTTTTCATCTTGTTGCTCTGCTTTTCCAATCTGATCTTTGAGTACATCAGGAATAAAAGCACGGTGGAAACCATTAAAAGACTGGCTATTGGTTGCATCTGCCAATGGATACATTCGTGTGCCTTGTGAAGCAGCGCCATCAACTCTTAACGTCACACCTGACACAAAAGCAGCGGCATCAGAAAGTAAATAGCAAATCGCTGAAGAAATCTCAGACTCAGTTCCCATACGTTTTAAAGGGACATTGCCAGCCAAACTTGGAATAATGATTTTGGCAAAATCGCCACTGTAGTTATCCATACCAGAAGAAATAATCCAGCCTGGTGCAACGCAGTTGACCCGAACACCTGAACGCCCCCATTCTACCGAAGCTGTTTTGGTCAGATTGTCCACGCCTGAACGTGCTGCCCCTGAATGCCCCATACCTGGCATACCGCCCCACATATCGGCGGCCATATTGACAATGCTACCGCCATGTTTTGCCATCCACTGGTTATAAGCTTCTCGCATCAGGTAAAAAGTTGAATGCAGGTTATTACGTACCACCGCATCAAAACCATTGGCAGAGATACTTTCCAGATTAGATGGGAATTGCCCACCCGCATTATTGACCAAACCATCCAGCTTGCCGAATTTTTCAACCACTTCGGCAATCATGTTTTTGACTTGTTCTTCATCACGGTTATCACAGACGATGAAATGGACTTTGCCACCATCTTCGTTAATTTCCGCAGCGGTTTTTTCCAGCTTTTCAATTTTACGCCCTGTGATGATGACCTGCGCACCTAAGGATGCCAATTCATGTGCAGTACAACGTCCAATACCCGAGCCGCCACCCGTGACGATAATCACTTTGTCGGCAAAAGCATCTGCCCTGAAAATTGATTGATAACCCATTTTTACATCCTTACTTATTTTTCTAACAATTGTGCTGGTACTTTGACTGGCATATCCAATAACTGCTGTGCAAACGCCTTACCTTGTGGGTCAATACGCAAACTGGCAATTCCCCCACCGCCGAGTGCGTTTTCCAGCATAAAATTCAGGGCGTTCATGGCAGGTAATTCATAACGAATGACTTTTGATTTATCTGGATCTAAAACATGCTGCATATAGTCCGCAACATTGGCTTCGGTGAGCGCAGCACGAATCCACGGCAAATATTCTGCTTTACGTGCAATCACCCCGATATTGCTGTGATTGCCCTTATCGCCACTACGTGCATGGGCGACCTCAACCAAAGGCACTTCAATTTCATCACCTTGATAGCTTGCCACTTCACCCACTGGATGCATGGCAATCTCTTGTGGAACTAAACCTACTGGAATCTGCACTGGATGACGTTGTCCAGCAAAGTCCACCTCAACATTGATTTGATCTTTATCAATCAGGAAAGAGAACAATTTCACCACTGCCGAAGCTTTAGGACGACCACCGACAATGCCTGCCAAAGCAGGTGCCATACCTGTAGATGCCTGTGCAATTTCAGAGGCAAAGAACATACAGGCTTCTTTAAACATATGTTTGACGGCAATCTTGACCACCACTTCACGGCTATCCTTGATTCGTGAATGTGAACCGTAGGTACTTTCAACCCCTAATATTTCCACCGATTTTTCACTAAATGGCGGAACTGAACGCAAAGCCAAGACGCGTTCGCATTTATTTATAATCGCATCAGCAATGGTTTGGGCTTTTTCAGGCGCTTCACGTCCTGCAATCAAGAAACTGACGAGAACACGATAACCATCAGCATAAGTGGCACTGACTTTATATTGCCCTGTTGGTGCACGACCTGTAGCTCCCGTCACCTTAACCCGATCTTCACCCACCTGTTCTAAATAGACTTGACTAAAATCAGCAGTCACGTCAGGCAAGAGATAGGCTTGTGGATTACCAATTTCATAAACAATCTGTTCTGCCACAGTCGCAATCGAAACCAATCCGCCTGTACCTTGTGGTTTGGTCACGATAAAGGAAGCATCAGCATTTACTTCAACAATTGGAAAGCCCATATTGTCAAAGCCCTGCACCAAGCGCCAATCGGTAAAATTACCACCTGTACATTGCGCACCACATTCAATCACATGCCCTGCCAATGAACCCTGTGCCAGCTTGTCATAATCATCGAGTGACCATTTGTATTCATGTAATAAGGGTGCAAGTACCACCGCCGAATCGACCACACGCCCCGTAATCACAATATCCGCGCCCAAGTCCAAGGCATCACGAATCGCAACGGCTCCTAGATAGGCATTGCTACTGGCAACATGCGCAGGCAAGGCTTCGCCATTAAACATTTCCTGAACATTTTGTTTAAGTAATTCAGCATGTTTAGGTAGTACATCATCACCAAGTACCACTGCAACTTTTAAATCCAATCCCTTTTCATCAATGATTTTTTGTAAGGCATCACGACAGGCTAAAGGATTAACACCCCCAGCATTGCTAATGACTTTTATTTTTTTCTCTGCAATTTTTTTAATCAATGGCGACATGACACGACTGACGAAATCCAGTGCATAGCCATGACTTGGATCGGTCATCATTGCCTTGGCCATGATCGACATGGTAATTTCAGACAGATAATCAAAAACCAGATAATCAATATCACTCAGATGGACCAACTGAAATGCGGCTGTGTTGGTATCGCCCCAGAATCCTGATGCACACCCGATTTTGACTACCCTCTGGTCATCCTGTTTGACGCTTGTCATGAGCTTTCTCATTGTTATTGCTAAAAACGCCTTAACATTACCAAGCAAGTGCTTGGTTTGTAAAGTGCATAATGATATGCTGTATTGGCAAAAATAAACAAACTCAGGCAAATGCTTGTTATAAAAAGATAAGACAATTTACGAAATGAATTTTGTTACAATACGCACTAGAGTAAACGGGATAGATAGATTGGCATGATCGCTACTTCAATTGAGCAAATACCTAAAATTGTATGTTTTGACGATAGTCCACGTGGACGCTTGCTGCTTGGTGCCGCCTATCTGTTTTACAAACAGGGTTATGACAAGACCACGGTTCGCCAACTCGGTGAGTTTATTGGTATTCAGTCAGGTAGCCTGTTCCATCATTTTAAAAGTAAGGATGACATTCTCGCCACGGTAATGGAGCAAACCATTATCTATAACTTTGCCCGTTTAAAAGAGGCGGCTGAACGCTCCAATGATCCTGAACAACAATTACGCGACTTGATCAAGGCCGAACTGATTTCAATTACGGGCGATACAGGGGCAGCAATGGCTGTACTGGTACATGAATGGTTTGCCCTCTCTAAAGAGAAACAGGAATATTTGCTTAAAATGCGTAATGAATATGAGCAGATTTGGCTGGATGTCATTGAGAAATTACGTGCCCAAGGCAAGGTTAAACATGATGCCTTTATCTGGCGACGTTTGGTTGGTGGTTCTATTTCCTGGTCGGTCACATGGTATCGACCTGAGGGAAAAGTAAAGGTGGATGAACTGACTGAAATGGTCTGGGAAATGGCTTTAAAATAGTGACTTGATAACAATATATTCTGAAAGAATACGGGTATAAAATGAATAATTTTACGCTTGAAGCGACAAGTAATCTCACTCTGCTTGCATACGAAGAAAATACCCCAGAGATATACTGGAATATCATTGCAGAACTACATCGACGTGGTTCAAAACAAGAGTTTGAGATAGCCAAAAACTTAACCTTATCTGATGACCCAATATATCGTGAAATTGCGGCAGATATACTTGGACAGTTAGGTTTCTCAACACATCGTTTTCATTATCAATCAGTCGAAATTCTTATTCATCTTTTGAATGATACTAATGAAGATGTTATTGCTTCAGCAGCATTTTCATTAGGTCATAGGCATGATATTAAAGCAGTACCCTCACTCATCAATTTATTAAAGCATCCTAATCCAAGAGTCAGGCATGGCGTCGCTTTCGGTTTATCATGCCTAGAAAATATTGATGCGATAAAAGGACTCATCTTTTTAACACATGATAAGCATGAAGATGTTCGTAATTGGGCGACTTTTGGGCTTGGTAGTCAATGTGAAAAAGATTTACCTGAAATTAGAGAAGCTCTATATCAAAGACTGACCGATAAAATCCCTGAAATCAGAGGTGAAGCATTTATAGGTTTAGCAAATAGAAAAGATTTCCGTATTGTCAATTTATTAATCCAAGAACTTGAGGGTGACTTCAATGGTTCATGGGCAATACAGGCATCAAAGCAATTAGCAGATTTTAGACTCTGCTTACCGTTACAAACTTTGCGAAAAAATATTGATATTACATCTGATGAATACTTCTTATCTGAACTGGATGAAGCCATATTAAGTTGTTGTGAAAAGTGTTTACTTTAATCCCAAAGAAAAATATATCTATTCATCAAACGACATAACTTAACGTCTAGTCATTTTTCTCTATTCTTGTTCAAAATAAAAACTGCTATTCTGCTGAAACATCAAAAGATTACAAGAAATAGCAGAATGAATCCATTACAACATGCCAATATTTCGGTAAAACGTCGTGGGGGCGAGCTTGAAGACTATATTGATATTCACGCCCTGATCGACAGCACCAAAATGCTCTGTACCGACAACCGCCATCGTATCCTGCATACCTTTTGGGGTGTTCAGGAAGTGATTATTCCAATCTTTGGACACCATTTTGAAAATAGTGCTGGCAAAAGTATCGAAGTCAAAGACCTGTGCGAAAAAGATCATTTACTGGTGGATTTTCATCATCGTTTTATTCCAACCTTAGGCGATTTTGTTGCAGCCATGCAGGATATTCCGACTGATGGGCTGGCGAAACGTCTTGAAAAATTCCATTCCGATGTGATTGATGATCCCAAAATCTCTGCGACTTTACTTTCACCTTTATCAGTCACAGGACAATTAAAGTCCTTACTGATCACGCATAATAGTTGGTTTATCAATACCATTCTACCGATGATGGGTAAAGGTGAAGCAAAGTTTATTAATTTTGATATTAGTCCAGACTTCTTTTTCAATCCAATGCGTTTTGAGCTTTGGATGGATAATGGAATGGCTGTGCCGCCTAGTGCAGTGAAATTACAAGAATTAAAAACGAAGATTGCTTAAAAGAAAACATCATGGAAGAAAAAATCTACGCCTTACGCAATATTTCATTTTGGTATGATGATGAATATTACTATCCTTTATGGAATGGTTCAGATCATATCGGACACATTACAGCGATTTTTTCAGACAAAGAACAAGCCATTGAAGAATGGAAACGTTTGGAATATGATTTTACTTATCGGGTTAATTTCGATAATTTTATGAGTGAGGGAACGCTTTATCAATTAGAAAATATATTACCTAATTATCAAGATGATGATCTAAGAAAACTCAATAAAGATGAATTATTCGATGTAATTCATGAAATTGGTTGTCATGTATATTATTTATATGAATATCCAAAACAAATCAAACAAAGAGTAATTTGGGACAAATCAGAAAATAACTATCATTTCTCTGATGCCTGTACAGAATATGATTTTAGAAAAAATTATTTTATAGATGCAACTTTTATCAAGGATGATCCTTTACTTAATCACGTTTCTCCATCTGTTGATAGTTTTATTCTTATTCTATATGGCAGCTTATCTGACCTTAGTGATACACCTATTTTGTTATCACAACTGATTCAACACAATGAGAATATTAACTATGATGAAGATAGGAAATTTTTACGCATACAACAGCTAAATATTTCTACTCTCAATAGTTTAAATGCCCTATTAAAAGACCCAATCCAATGTTTAACCATTGAAGAAATTTATGAGATCGAAAAATTATTAAACCAAAATAATACCAAGGAAGCTTAACATGGAGCGAAAAAAAATCTATGTGATTCGTCACTTATCATATTCATATAATGATGAATATTTCTCATCTTATATCCATGATAGACGGCATCAAGGACATATGACAGCTTTATTTGAAAATAAAGAAGATGCGATTCAAAAATGGAAACAACTCGAATATGACTTTAGCCATAAAGTCAACTTTCAGAATATTATTGAATGCGGTCAACAACATGACTTTTATGGTAAGGAAAAAATTTTAGCTCAAATGTCAGTAGATGAATTATTTAGCATACTGAATCAATGTGATAGTTGTGTTTATGCTGTATTTGAATATCCAAAGCAACTCAAACAACAAGTCTTTTTTGATATTCAAAAAAATGAATACAAAATGTGCTATGAAACAACTGAATATGACATTCAGGAGAATCAGTTTCTGCAAGCCAATTTTATAGAAAATGACCCTCTACTAACAGATATTTCCCCCTCTACCTCACGTGCTATTTATAGTGATATTGAATTGGTTGGTAGCCTAGCTGATTTTAGTGATTCCCCTTTACTATTGGAAAGACTCATTCAAGATCATCCTGATATTGAATACAATCACTCTTGTCTAGTGATTAAACCTAGTGCTCTTACCAGTATCAATCCTTTACTCAAAAATCCAATTGAGATGCGTTATCTGACAATAGAAGAAATTTATCAACTTGAAAAATCACTCAATCAAACTTACTTAAAAGGAATAGAGTAAAAATGAGCAACATCCAATACGTTATCCGTCAAAATGACTTTGCCTATAATGATGAATGGCATCTGACCAATTGCGTTTCAACTGGGGCGATCAAGCAGATTTATACGAATAAAGCTGAAGCTGAAAAGGCATACAAATCATTAGTCGTCGAAGGCTTATATTATGATGAACTATGTAACTATGACATCGGCAATGGTGAGGCAGATGATGAAACCTATGAAAAACTTGAAGCTTTTATCCTAGAAAAAACAGGCAAAACCTTTGATATTGATGATGGAGAAATCCCTCAACTGAATGAAGATGATGCATTTGAGTTCGCTAAAATCTCAGGTATTGTCTGGTATCAGCTACTGGAAGTCGATGCAACGCAACCCTGCTATGTGCTTTGGATCAACTCGGAAGAAGACTATTTTAGTGGCTATGAAACTGGCAGCATCATTTCCAGTCAGGATGAGAACTTTAGTGATGTATCTTGGGAATCCAATATTTATGCGATGGATTATGAGTTTGAAGCACTTTTCGACAAACCTCTTTCCGAATTAAGTGATAGTCCAGACCTGTTTAAAGCATTTATCGAGCAAACACCCGATATTCGTTACGATGCTAAAAAAGACTCCATCGTTGGTATTGCCTTAGACAATATCAAATTTATTCACTTAAAAGCCTTAAACTCCTTTCTTAAGCAACCAATTTTTGAAATTCGTCAAATCTCCTTAGAACAATTGGCTGAGTTAGAATAACCAACCAAAGTGAAATTAAAAAAGTGCGGTGTTTTGACCGCACTTTTCACTTGTTATGATCAAATCAAGAATTAATAACCCAACTGCCGACTAATCAAATCCTTCATGATTTCCTCTGCTCCACCGCCAATCATGTTGACTTTCACTTCACGGTAAATGCGCTCAGACTTAGTGCCACGCATAAAGCCCATTCCCCCTAAAGTTTGAACGGCTGCATCGGCACAGAATTGCATGGTACGTGTTGCCACATTTTTCGACATAGAAATTTGCGCAATCAAGTCTGCTCCCTGCAACTCTTTCTGTCCCATACGGTAGGCTGTATCTTCCAGCAATGCCCGCGTTGTGGTCAGTTGCGTTGCCATATCGACCAGTTTATGTCGAACCACCTGATGATCGATCAAACGCTTACCAAAAGTCTGACGCTGTTTTGCCCAATCCAGTGCCTCTTCATAACATACCAGCGCATAACCATACGCCATTGCCGCCAGCCAAAAACGCTCCATATTAAAGTTATTCATAATCACTTTAAAACCTGCATTTTCTTCGCCTAATAAATGGCTAACAGGCACTTTGACATTGTCAAAATGTAAATGCGCAGTATCCGATGCCCACCAACCCATTTTCTGTAATGGTGATTTGGTTATTCCATCGCTATGCGCATCGACCAATAACATGGAAATACCCTTGGCTCCCTGCGCATTTGGATCAGTCTTTACCGCTACGGTATAATAATCAGCCCGAATTCCTGAAGTGATAAAGGTCTTTTCACCATTCAAAATATAGTGATCACCGTCTCGAACTGCCTTGGTTTTAATTGCCGCCACATCAGAACCACCACTCGGTTCAGTAATTGCCAAAGCCGAGATTTTTTCGCCAGCAATAATCTGTGGCATCACCAGATCCCGAATTTCAGGTCGGGCAAAATGATGAATCGGTGGTGTACCAATACTATGAATCATCAGGGAAATATGCACACCACCTGATGCCGCTTTTGCCATTTCAATTGCTGCCAACATCACATAAAAGGCATCAGCATCAGGAATGCCACCATGCTCAGCATCAAAACCCAAGCCCAGTAAACCGACACTTGCAGCCTTTTGATAAAGCTCTCGTGGGAATGTTCCTGCTTCATCCCATTCATTGACATAAGGTGAAATTTCTTTTTCTACAAAGCGTTTTACACTGTCTGCAAAAGCCCGATGTTCTGCTGTGTAATAAATCGGGTTGAATAAACCATCCATGCTCTTTTCCTAAATTATTATTTAACTCATTGTTGTTGTATGAATCAGGCTTTAAACCAATTTTCTCATGATCTAAAGCCCTAAAAGATTTCGATTAATAGCCAAGTTGGCGACTGGCAAGATCTTTCATGATTTCCTCTGCCCCACCACCAATCATGTTCACTTTCACTTCACGATAAATTCGCTCAGACTTAGTCCCCCGCATAAAGCCCATACCACCTAATATCTGTACCGCAGCATCAGCACAGAATTGCATGGTTTGTGTTGCCACATTCTTGAGCATACAAATTTGCGCAATCAGTTCATTGCCCTGTAATTCAGGCTTACCCAGACGATAAGCCGTATCTTCCAACAAAGCACGAGTTAAGGTTAACCGCGTTGCCATATCCACCAGCTTATGTCGAACCACTTGATGGTCAATTAAACGCTTACCAAAAGTCTGGCGCTGCTTTGCCCAATCCAAGGCTTCCTCATAACAGACTAGCGCATAGCCATAGCTACTGGCAGCAAGGAAAAAACGCTCCATGTTAAAATTGTTCATAATCACAAAGAAGCCCATATTTTCTGCACCAAGCAGGTTTTTGGCTGGCACTCGCACGTTATCAAAGTGCAGATGTGCAGTATCCGATGCCCACCAACCCATTTTATCAAGCTTGGATTTGGTGATGCCCTCACTATGCGCATCAATCAACAGCATAGAAATGCCATTTGCCCCTTTGGCATTGGGATCGGTTCTCACTGCAACGGTATAATAGTCGGCGCGAATACCTGAGGTAATAAAGGTCTTTTCACCACTGACAATATAATCGTCGCCATCCCGAACTGCTTTGGTTTTTAGGGCTGCCACATCAGAACCACCGCTGGGTTCAGTAATTGCTAATGCCGAGATTTTTTCTCCTGACAAAATTTGTGGTAAGACCTCAGCTTTTAGCTCCTCTTGGGCAAAATGCTGAATTGGTGGTGTCCCAATAGTATGTGAAAGCAATGATGCAGCTAAACCACCTGATGCGCACTTTGCCAATTCAACCGAAGCAAGCAAGGTATAAAATGCATCCGTTCCCGCAATACCACCATAATTTTCATCGAAGCCAACACCGAGCAAACCAATATCTGCGGCCTTTTTATAAAGCTCTCTAGGAAAAGTTTCTGCTTCATCCCATTCATTGATAAAAGGACTAATCTCTTTTTCAGTAAAGCGCCTAACACTCTCAGCAAAGGCTAAATGTTGCTCAGTATAATATAGGGGATTAAGTTGCATGCTTGCTTCCTGGCGATTATTAATCATTGTTTTCGAATATTTAGTGAACACTAAGGTATCAAAACCACCAAAACCAAGCAAGCGCTTGGCAAAATTAAAAGTTAAAAAATATATACAATTCACCCACTGCTTTAATTTCTTATAAGAAATTATTCATACTCATCGAACTCTATATTTTTAATAAACTACGAAATCCTCGTGTAGAGTAATAAGATTGCGCTCCATTGTGATAGGTAAAAACTCGACCATACCGACTATCACAAAAAATAGCGCCACCTCGTGCCCGAATATCATCTGGCGCTCTCACCCAACTTGATGTTTTTAAATCAAAATGCTCAATTGACTGCAATTGCTTATATTGCTCTTCTGTCAATAACTCAACACCCATCCTTTCAGCCACATCAATAACATTATTTTCAGGTTTATGTTCCTTACGGGAATCCAAGGCTTTTCTGTCATAACATAGGCTTCTACGTCCTTTTGGCGATTCTATAGCACAATCATAAAATACGATTTCTGAAAAAATCTTTAAATCAAACATAACCACATCAGGCTCTCCTCCCGTATTCTCCATCTCATTCAATGACCAAAGTTTTTCAGTCTGCTGTTTTAACGTATTTTCAATATCATCCCAATTCAGGCCTTGATGACGATGCATATTTTGTTCAAAACGTTGTTTTAAGATCAGCAATAACGTCTCTGTTTGCTCTACGTCTAATTGTTTTTTCTTACTCATTTTATCAGTGCTCTAAATTCTTAGTGTTAGGTAGATCGACCATCAAACTGATTCATTTTTTTATTGTTTTACCGCATTAAAAGGGAGAGTTCAAATTTTGTTCTATCCTATCTCCTCATTACTTTAATGGATTAAGATGAAAGTTGTACCCGCCAAAGATATTCTAATCTTGCCAAGATACAAACAAAAATCGCTTCACCTAAAATATGCATGAGCGCAAAGATGGTCATTTCCCATCTAAACATCCATAACACAATTAGACAAATTAAAATCCAAATACTATTAGCAACTACCAAAATATTGACCAAGGTGATTGAACGTTTTTTATAATTGGCTAATAAAAATGAATAACATGCATATAGTAAATTGACACAGCCAATGAAAATAATCACGCTCTTTGGCAAATGATAAAGTGAACTTAACCATTGAGCAGCAAGCAACACAATCATTCCTGCCAATGCAGCTGCCCCACAATCCACCCATAAAATATTCTTTATGATGTTCATTCTTCTAATTCATCTTTTTTAATTTCTTGAATTGAGCAGATTTATAAAATCAAACCACCTAGATCAACATTAAAAGATCCATTGCCCAGCTTCTTAAAGAAAACTATTTTTCATTATACCAATAATAGAAACTTAAGATGAATAACCCCAACGATGTCCAATAGGTAAACAATCCATACATAATTCTTTACCCTCATAAGAACCACCATCCCAAATAATAAAATTATAGTCAGTATCCAAATCTATCCATAAATCTTCTTTATTAAATCGCATTGGGTTCTTATCCCGATTTACCATTAAGTGATTACATTGTTCACATTTCTGTACTGACATCTGTTGAGCAGTAATAAATCTTGTATCATCACAGATATATCTAAGATCATACTTTTCTAGTAAAACCCTCAATTCCTCATCAAATGTAGCTATTTTTTCATCAAAAATATTATCCTTAGTCTCTTGTGATGTTGTTTCAAAATAGCTATACAAACGTTTTATAGCAAATTGTTTCATTATTTCTTCTACTAAATCCTTATTATTTTTATAATATCATTTTTT
>NZ_JAOCLL010000031.1:0-24657 GCF_029845285.1 Acinetobacter sp. GD03645
TTAGTATTAAAACCCAATATTCAGGTTTTCAAGGTATTGTGCTATCAACTTTAAATCAGAAATATCCTTTTTACGCCCATAACCCACCTTAAAACCAGCAAGTGTTTTTAAATCTATAAAATGAATACCCTCTACAATATCTGAATGAAATAATAGCCATTCTGTTGTTTTCTTCCCTAATATTGGTCTGCCCTGGTTATGCGCTTTAATGCTGGATTTTCAGCTTCTCGCATAAGACGCTCAACCCGCGTTAAAGCATGTTTAATCGGATGACCATGTTCAAACAAGATCATTTCTCCAGGCTGATACGCTTTCCACGCTTCATTATGCGTTAAAGGTTCAGTGGTAATCACAGCCACACGGTCTTCTGGCGTGGTCACCTCACTAAAGTCAACCTCGACATCCAGATCAATCAGGTGGGCATGCTGAAATGGGTATTCACGTACCAGCCAGTGCAGCTTGGTGGTTGCATAGCTAAACAGTGCCTTGCCATTAGACAGGCAGAAATTGAACGTACCGAACTCAGCAATCTGCGGCGCAATACGTTCTAAAAGGAAAAAGACTTTTTCGATACAAGGCTCGGTATAGCCAAATGTTTCAACCATTTGATCCAGCAAGTAACAGAATGCACGTTCACTATCGGTATTGCCCACAGGTTCAAAACGACCACTGAGTTGGGGATTAAAATCATGTAGATCGCCATTATGGGCAAAAATCCAGTGTCGTCCCCATAACTCACGTAAAAACGGATGTGAATTTTCCAAGGTGATTTTACCCTGAGTGGCCTTACGAATATGCGCAATCACATTGCGGGACTTAATCGGATAGTTGCGAATTAAATCCGCAATTGGCGATTCAACCGCAGATTGATTATCGACAAATAGGCGGCAGGCTTTATCTTCAAAAAAAGCAATCCCAAAACCATCACAGTGATCAGACGTGACACCAGCTCGTTGGGAAAAACCACGAAAAGAAAAGGTAATGTCTGTGGGGGTGGCGCAATTCATTCCTAATAGCTGGCACATATCTTTTAACTTGCTAACATCTATGCCTATTGTGCATGAGGTTCAGATGCATTGTAAATCTGAATATGTGCGCACTATTAAATCAAGTGTGATAATCCCTACCGTTGCGCCATTTTATTCATCACAAATGAGGTGGCGATCTTGTTCACTTCCAGAAATACAAAATAATCCAGACATTTAAAATCCTCATCATAAAAGGCTTGTTTGGATAGTCTGGACTGCATGCCCAAATAGGTTTGAAATAGCTTAGGCATCTTTTCATCCTGCGGAAAACTGTAGTCAGGACGTTCTGGTTCAAAGGCACGCTTGGAACGAATGTCAATGCTTTGATGATCCGTCAACTGCTGAAGCTGGCGATGAGTATAATAGGCACGTGCCAGATTATCCTCCAGATGAATACTGACACAGCCCATGAGATATTTGGCACGCATCGACCAAAGCACTTTAGGGGCAAGATTCAGCCACAGCATGGATAATGCCTTGCCAGATCGAAACTGTGGATGGACACAGGTACGACCAATTTCCAAAACGTTTGGTAAATGGGATAAATGAGGGATGATTTCAAATTCCTGAGCACTGTAGCTCTGCCCAATTTCATGCCCCTGAAACAACTTGAGGCGGGTATAGGCAACAATTTCGCCTGTCCATTTTTCACGTAATACCGCATGTTCACAGCCAAAATCATAAAGGTCCTGATCCAGGCCATCCTCAAAGGACAGTCCAAACTGATGGCTAAACTGTGCTGCCCTAAAGCGTTGTACTTGTTGTAATTCTTTTAGGTTATCCACCCACTCAAAACGAAACTGGTTTTGCGATGGTTTCTGGCGTAAAGGTGAAGTCAGTGTATGACGATACTGATTTAATTTTTCTAGCATAATGAAAGCTCCTTATGACTAGAGTTACCTTAAATCGCTTCAATGACACTTCAATGAATAAAACATGAACAGATGATGACGAAAAAAGAGACCTGCATGAGGCCTCTTTTTATTTGCAAAATCCTAGTGTTTTGCTCGATTAGTAATTAAAGTACCGACCCCATGATCGGTAAAGATTTCCAATAAGGTGGCATGTGGAACACGGCCATCAACGATGTGTGCGCTGACCACGCCACCTTTCACCGCATCCAGTGCACAGCCCACTTTAGGAATCATGCCACCATAGATCACGCCAGTCTCAATCAGGCGGTCAACTTCTTGCGTACTCAGTCCAGTCAACAGGTTTTTATTCTCATCCAGTACCCCTGTGATATTGGTCAAGAGAATCAGTTTTTCAGCACCCAATGCTTCCGCTACTTTACCTGCAACCAAGTCTGCGTTGATGTTGTAGGTATTACCCTGCTCATCCACACCCAAAGGTGCAATTACTGGAATAAAGTCACCCTGAGTAAACATTTCCAGTACATCTGTTTTAACACCTGTGACTTCACCCACCATCCCCAAATCAATTTGAGTGACTGAACCGTCGGCTTCCTGTTTTTCCATCAGTAATTTACGGGCACGCAGCAAGTTGCCATCTTTACCCGTTAAACCAATGGCACGGCCACCATGCTGGTTGATCAGGTTGACAATGGACTTATTGACGCTACCACCCAAAACCATTTCAACCACTTCCATGGTGGCGGCATCAGTCACACGCATCCCATCAATACGGTCAGATTCCTGCCCAAGACGCTTCAACAATGAATCGACCTGTGGACCACCACCATGGACCACAATTGGATTTAAACCCACTGTTTTCAACAATACGATGTCACGAGCAAATGAACTTTCCAGCTCTGGATCGGTCATGGCATTGCCACCATATTTGACCACCAGCGTTTTTCCTGCAAAACGCTGAATATACGGCAAAGCTTCAATCAAAATTTTTGCTTTATCAATGCCGATATGCTCGTGTGGCATGCGCCCTCTCCTTATTAAGCCTGTGCGAGTTCTTGTGCAATTTGTGGATATTGATGTTGCAGCATAGAAACAAATTTCTGGCGAATCTCAGTTAACCGATCTGGATGATCTGCATCAAAGCGGACAGTGAAGTACTCACCTGTATTGGATGCTCGAATAATGCCAAAACCATCGTCAAAATCAAGCCTTACCCCATCAATTTTACTTAAACGAGCGCCTAAATGATGGCTTAGAAGCTCAATGTCATCCAAAACCTGTTTAGGATTGACTTCATGCGTACTGATGTAGGTATCTTCGGTACAATATCGTTCAGGGTAAACACTGAGTAATTCAGACAGACTTTGAGCATTGGACTGAGTGAGGTATTCCATCACTCGTAATGCTGCATACAAGCCATCATCATAGCCAAAACCACGTCCATCATTAAATACATAGTGGCCTGCATATTCACCACCAAATACTGCTGTACCTTGCGATTTGGACAAATAGGCACGCAGGAAACTGCTGCCCGTACGGATCATTTTGGCCTGACCATCAAGTTGCCCCACCGTATCAGCAACCATCCGAGAGCATTTCACATCAAACACGATTTCTTTATGCGGATGTTGTTGTAAACACATTTGCGCAAATAAAGAGATGAGGCGGTCAGGACTAATAATATGTGCCTGTTCATCCAGCAATACCACCCGATCACCATCCCCATCAAGGGCAATGCCCATATCCGCTTTTTCAGCAATAATCGTGGCCTGTAATTGCTGCAAATGGGCAGCATGGGATGGGTCAGGTGCATGGTCTGGGAAATGGCCATTCGCCTCACAACGCAAGGCAATGACTTCACAGCCCAATTTCTGCAAGACCTGTTTGGCGCAGTGTCCCGCTGAACCATGTAAACCATCCAGAACAATTTTTAAGGGACGCAGCAACTGAATATCATTCAGTAGCGACTGCTGATATTGTAGACAATATTGCGGGTTAAACTGGTGAGGAATAGCCTCTACATAAAGATCATCATTCATGGATATAGAGACTTGGGCTAACTGCCCCACCTGTTGAATGGTTTCTGGACTTGGTGGTTCACCCTTTAAAATCCACTTGATGCCATTATCCGATTTGGGATTATGGCTGGCAGTCACCATAATGCCATTCCCACCAAAATCACGGGCAATATAGTACATCATCGGCGATGAACAGCAACCTATATTAGTCACGTTCAAGCCTTGTCGCTCTAATACTTTTTGAATGATATTGGCATAGCTTGGGCTGGTTAAACGTGCGTCATAGCCAATCACAATTTGATTCTGCTCGGCATATTTATATTGTTGGGCTAAAGCATGGGCAATGGAACATATAATATTCGGTGTCAGATGAGACAACTTTCCACGAATATCGTAGGCACGAAAAATATTCAGAGGAAATATTTGTTGTATATTCACATAAAACTCCTCTTAATAGTCAAAAACATACATTATAAAAAAAGTAACGATTAAAAGGTTTAATCGTTACTTTCATTACCTTTATTCATTTCTATTTAGAATATACATGACTCATCGAAATATTGTTTTAATATTACAGTAAATCGTAAACTTAGTTTTTACCTGTATGCCCAAAACCACCTGCACCGCGTTCGGTTGCAACAAATTCTTCAACTTGTTCAAATTCTGCCTGTACCACAGGCACTAAAACATATTGTGCCAAACGTTCACCTGGCTCCAGACGGAAAGTGTTTTGTCCACGATTCCATACAGAAATCATCAACTCACCTTGGTAATCCGAATCAATTAAACCCACTAAATTGCCCAATACAATGCCATGCTTATGGCCCAAACCCGAACGTGGCAAGATCAAGCCCGCAAAGTTTGGATCTTCAATATAAATGGCCAGACCAGTTTTGACTAAAACCGTTTCACCCGCCGCAATCTCAATCGCTTCATCTAAACAGGCGCGTAAATCTAAACCTGCTGAACCTGTAGTTGCATAAGCAGGCATCGCCCACTCCTGACCTAAACGGGCATCTAATACTTTAACCTGAACTTTCATGACAAATTCCTACTGATGATTTATTAACGTTTCAATAAAGCTCTTAAATTGGCGAGATGCTGTTGAGCCTGTTCTTTCGGATCAACATTCGGGGCAAGTTTCTTTTTACGACCATGCCACTCCAGTTCATCCTGTGGCAATTCATCCAGAAAACGGCTTGGAGTCATTTGACGCATCTGCCCACCATTCTTGCGTTGCTCAGCCAAAGTCAGAGTTAGACCCTGACGCGCACGGGTAATTCCCACATACATCAGACGGCGTTCTTCCTCAATTGTTTCAGCCGCAATCGAGTTCTTATGCGGCAATAACTCTTCTTCCAGACCAATCATATACACATACGGAAATTCCAGACCTTTTGCCGCATGCAAGGTTAATAAATTGACCTTGTCGGTATCTTCTTCTTCCTGTTGCTGCTCCAACATATCCAACAACACCAGCTTGCGAATCACGCTTTCAATATTTTTCTCATCAACATCATCGGTACGGTTCAATAAGTTTTGAATACTGGTATATAGACTCTCAATATTGTCGAGTTTGGTTTTTTCCTGTGCAGGGGTCGCAGCCTGTTCACGCACATAATCAATATAGCCCGCTTCATTGATCATCTGGCGAACTTTCGGCACAGGCGCATCATCATCCAGTAATTCACGGGTAAAAGTGGCAATAAACTCTGCAAACTCATGTAATTGTGTGGCTGCTTTTTTAGGCAATACCATGGCCAAACGCTGGTCTGATGATGCTGTCAACAATGACAGGGTATTTTCCTGCGCAAACAAGCCAAGTTTTTCCAATGTCACAGGACCAATGGCACGTTTAGGTGTGTTAATAATACGCAAGAATGCACTGTCATCTTCTGGATTGATAATTAAGCGTAAATAGCTCATCACATCCTTAATTTCAGCACGTGCGAAGAATGATTGGCCACCTGATAGTTTATAAGGAATCTGCATTTGGCGTAGTTGCGTTTCCAGAACCCGTGCCTGAAAGTTGCCACGATATAAAATTGCGTAGTCTTTCCAGCTTTTGCCATTCATTAGTTTATGCGTAATCAGGTCTTTTACCACCCGTTCAGCTTCATCATCGTCATTTAAACAGGTGATAATCCGAATGGTTTCACCATGTCCCTTGTCACTCCACAATTTCTTGTCAAAGATATGTGGATTATTGCCAATCACGGCATTGGCTGCTTTGAGGATACGGCTGGTGGAGCGATAGTTTTGTTCCAGCTTAATCACGTTTAAGTTATGAAAATCTTCTTTCAGCAACGCCATATTTTCAGGCTTAGCCCCACGCCATGCGTAAATGGACTGGTCGTCATCCCCAACGGCGGTGAACTGTCCCATCACTCCGACCAAAAGCTTGACCAGCGTATATTGGGCGGTGTTGGTATCCTGATATTCATCCACCAACAAATAACGAACTCGGTTCTGCCATTTTTCCCGCACCTCAGCATTTTCCTGAAGCAAGCGGGTTGGCATCACGATCAAGTCATCAAAATCAACCGCATTATAGGCACGTAGGTTACGTTCATAGAGTTGATACAAATGGGCAAGCTGAACATCTTCAACCGTTTCACAAACCGAATGCGCCTGTTCAGGAATGATGAGATCATTCTTCCAGTCTGAAATCTTCTTCATTGCCTTGGCAATGAGTTCCTTACTCTCCGCACCAGATAGGTTGTCACGCTGCATCAAGTCCATCAAGATACGTTTGCAGTCATCGGCATCTAAAATGGAAAAATTATTTTTAAGCGGTAAATGTTTAAGTTCCAAACGTAATAAATTCAAGCCGAACGTATGAAACGTTGAAACGGAAAGTCCTTTGGCCTCTTCACGGGAAAGTAGTTTCCCCACACGCTCTTTCATCTCACGTGCGGCCTTATTGGTAAAGGTCATCGCGGTAATACGGTAGGCAGGTATCCCACATTGCTTAACCAAATAGGCAATTTTTTGGGTAATCACAGATGTTTTACCAGAACCTGCTCCTGCAAGCACCAACAAAGGCCCTTGAACATATTTCATGGCTTCATATTGCTTGTCATTGAGTTGACTACCAGTCGACATCCGTACATACCCCTCGTTTTTTGAGCCCGATTTTGCGAGACTAAGTATAGACATCTCCGTTTTAGAATCCTAATCCTAAATCTCAGGATATGTATAAATTATGATGCCTCGCTCACCCCATACGTCGCCACTCGTCGCACTAGTTATATTAAATATTCCAACACCCTAATTTTAGGCAATAAAAAACCAGCCGAAGCTGGTTTCCCACAAATCAGTAAAGAAGATTACTGTTTTGCATAAATGCTGATTTCAACACGGCGGTTTTGTTCACGGCCAGAAGCAGTGCTGTTGTCTGCGATTGGGTTTGATGAACCATAACCTTGCGCATCAATACGGCCTGCTGATACACCCTGACTTGCCAAATAGCTTCTGACTGACTGAGCACGCGCTTGAGACAATGGGATGTTGATTGAGTCATTACCTGTATTGTCTGTATAACCAGTTACAAGAATCGCACTCTTGTTATCTTCAGCCAAAGTTTGCGCCACTTTGTTCAAGGTGCCATAGAAGTTTGGCTTGATGTTTGACTTGTTGGTGTCAAATGTAATGCTGCCTGGCATAATCAACTGCACAGAACCATCTGGGTTACGGCCTACTTCTACACCTGTACCAGCCATTTGTTGACGTAGTTTCTTCTCTTTATTGTCGAGATACAAACCACCAGCACCACCAAGAATCGCACCAATTGCAGCCGCACGGTTGTTTTGTGAAGCCTTGTTTGCATTACCCTTGGATACACCATAACCTGCCGCCGCACCAATCAGTGCACCGAGGGCAGCTTTATCATATTCTACGCCACCAATGTTATTACCTGTAGTCTGGCAACCAGAAAGTACCAATCCAGCCCCAACGAGTGTTGAAATTACTAATGCACGCATTGCGTAGCTCCTGTCTATGTATTTTTGTCTGATGAAATAATGAATGAGAAAATTCAGCTAGACCATTGATATTTTGTTAATAATAAACAATTTATTTATCTTTTTGTAATATTTTGATGCATTTTACTTCATAAAATCCTCATATTCCCTCCATTGTTTTAAATTTATCAAATTTTTAAAAATACGAGACATATGTCTCAATAATTTTTTTAAGAACTTTATACTTCAAATGCCCGATGCTTCACTTATGATAAAGTGGACTAAAATTGCGGAAAATGGGTAAATCCATAAAAAATGTCAACATCTTCAAATATACAGTTGTATTTCAATTTCCGTTGTTTATAGTTGGAACATCTTTTTAAATCTCTGCACTCAAGGTTAGATTTATGTCTACTGCCCATAAAAAAGCATCCTTATTGCAAAAAGTCAGTAAAGGACTCACGGTTGGTTCGGTTATTACAGGAAGCACGTTTTTACATGGCCCTCCTGTCTTGGCACTCGGTTTTACCAAGCTGTTTAAAAAATCAAAAAAAGTAGACGAAACCAATATTCAATTGGCCAATAGCTGGATTGGCGTAAATAACCAATTGATTGAACAGGTACTCCCAAACCTGAAATGGGACATCAGCATTGATGAAAAGCTCAATCTCAATTTACAGGGTCGCTATATGATGATCTGCAATCATCAAAGCTGGGTAGACACCACGGTGAACCAGTATTTTGGTTTAACCCGTATGCCCCTCACCCGTTTCTTTACCAAATGGGAGCTTATTTTCATTCCATTTGTGGGTCAGGCATTTAAAATCCTGGGCTTCCCCATGATGAAGCGTCATACCAAGGAACAGATTGCAAAAAATCCTGAACTTAAGTCACGAGATATGTATGAGGCGCGTAAAGCCTGCGAACAGTTATTGAGCCAGCCGTTTACGCTATTAAACTATCTGGAAGGCACACGTTTCACTCCAGAAAAACATGCACAGCAGCAATCCCCATATAAAAACCTGCTCAAGCCTAAAGCAGGCGGTCTGGCATTGGCCTTGAATATTCTGGGAGATAAGATTGATGCGCTGGTTGACATGACCATTGTCTACCCAGACGGCGTACCAGATTATGGGGATTTCTGGCTTGGCGATGTTCCACGCATTGCAGTGGATTTACGTCAAATTGACATTCCTGACTGGGTTGTTGGTGGTAATTATGAAGATGATCCTATTTATCGGGAACGTTTCCAAAACTGGGTGGATCAGGTCTGGACTGAAAAAGATCAACTCATTACTGAAATGAAATCCAAATACAAGCCATAATTTCTTTAGGGATTAAACAAGAACATGACCCAGCAGGACTCAGGACAAAACTCTAAATATAGCTACGTGAATCCGAATAGTAAGTTTTTTAAGCTATTCCTCGCCTATGACATTTTCATGGTCTTTATTATTGTTTTCAATCTGTTCTGTCTGGGCATGAACTTTTTCCTCATGAGCAACATCGGGGAATGGTTTTTCAACACGATCCACCTTCCCAGTGTCCTTGAGTTCTATCGTACATATTTACATCCCTGGGTGATTACCACTGAAGCATGGTTTATTATTTTTTTAATCATTGAGCTGGTGGTACGCTGGCTGCTCTCAATTGTGCAAAAACATCATGCACGCTGGTGGTTCTTTCCCTTTATCCATTGGTATGAAATTCTAGCCATCATTCCACACCTGCGTTTTCTACGTCTATTTCGTGCAGGTATCATCGCCTACCGTTTATATGAACTTGGCTACAAGGTCATCCCAGACAATATCCGCATTAAGGCGATGTTTTATTACCGTGTGATCATGGAAGAACTGTCTGACCGTGTGGTGATCACCGTGATTGATGGTATCAGACATGAACTTGAAACCAGCTCCACGCACAAAAAGATTATCCACGACCTAGTTGATCATCATCGTGAATTGTTTACCATCACCCTTGCCTCCATGCTACAGGAATCGCTAGCCAAGGCATTGCAGCAGCAACAGCCTGTGATTACTCAGAAAGTGGGCATCATCGTTAATCAGGCGATTGAGGATACACCTGAGCTGACACAACTGCTGCGTTTGATTCCAATTGTCGGGGGACGGATTGAACAGCAGATTCAGAGTATTGGACAACGTCTGGGGGAGAATATTAGTGCGGGTTTAATTGAGCCATTTACAGTAGGTTCCCCAAATCGCCCCAATGAAAACTATCAACTTATCGCAGAAAAGGTCAGTGAACTGAACATTGACAACCAATATCTGGAAGAGCTGGTGGAATCCGTGGTATTTGAAAGCCTTGAAGCGATACGAAAGCAGGTGAAGGTCAAACAGTGGCAGCAAACTTTGCAGGAATACGATCAATTGGATAAAAAATCAGAAAGTTGACAAGAAAATTTACCAATCACGCTAGAGAATTGCTGTAATTTGTTCTAGCATTTGCTCTTATTTACAACATATGCAGGGCAATTGCCCTTATACAATAGAGTGCTTAAAAAAGCCCTGAAGGATAAATTATGGCTGATATACGGATTACGGGCAGAATGGTGAATTTTAGTCGACTGACTTTCGACACAAATGACCATGCTGCAATCCGACAGCAACTGACAAGCACACTCAATGAGGGTTCTTATTTAGGGACGTTGGTCATCATTGACAGTACCGTCGAGCAAGAGCTGATTGCCCTGATCCAACTGTTAATTGATTTGGGTCTACAGCCAATGGCGGTGATTGATGGTATCTTGGGAGATGAAGCACGTGCAATCCAGTTCCCTGTTCTGCCTACGGATCAGCCCTTGCAGCGCATCAAGGCCTCTAAAGAGCAGGTCGTTGACCATGCACCTGAAAAAACAGTCAATAGCACTGCAATACAAACACCACAAAAAAACACATCGGTTACGCATGTCACCTCTTATCATGATGAGATTTTGCGTACAGGCCAGTCTTTGGTACAGGATCAGGGCGATATTATCCTGAATGCTGGCATGAATAGTGGATCAGAAGTCATTGCATCTGGAAATATTCACATCTATGGCAATGCCCGTGGTAGAGTCATTGCAGGCGCAGGTGGACATAGCTCAGCACGCATTTTTTGCAATTCTTTGGAAGCGGAACTGATCTCGATTGCAGGAACCTATTGTGTGGCGGATGATATCCCCAAAGATATGATCAAAAAACCTGTACATATTTATTTAAATAACAAGCAAGAGCTTGAATTTGAACCCTTACAGTTTTAACTTAGCTGATTAAGTCAAAAAAGCACCAAAAAGCCCTTTTAGGGGCGTATGACCATAAATAGGAGTGGATTCGGTGGCCAAAATTGTTGTCGTAACGTCAGGCAAAGGTGGTGTAGGTAAAACTACAACAAGTGCATCTTTTGCAACGGGTTTAGCCCTACGTGGTCATAAAACTGTTGTGATTGATTTCGATGTGGGTTTACGTAACCTTGATTTGATTATGGGCTGTGAACGCCGTGTGGTTTATGACTTTGTCAATGTCATCAATAATGAAGCCCGCCTACAGCAAGCACTGATCCGTGATAAAGACATTGAAAACCTGTTCATTTTGCCTGCATCACAAACACGTGATAAAGATGCCCTGAGTGATGAAGGTGTGGCACGCGTCATTGACGAGCTTTCACAGGAATTTGACTATATCATCTGTGACTCTCCTGCGGGTATTGAACGTGGTGCGATTCTAGCCATGTACCATGCGGATGAAGCCATCATTGTCACCAACCCTGAGATTTCATCAGTCCGTGACTCTGACCGTATTATTGGTATGCTTGACAGCAAGACCAAAAAAGTTGAGCAAAATGAAGGTCGTATCCGTAAGCACCTGTGTATCACACGTTTCAACCCTGAACGTGCAGATAAACAGGAAATGCTGACCATTGATGATATTTCTAAAGATATTTTACGTGTTCCGACTTTGGGCGTGATTCCAGAGTGTCCAAGCGTGCTACAGGCATCAAACGAAGGTAAACCTGTGATTCTTTATCCAGAAGCGAAAGCTGGGCAAGCCTATGACGATCTGGTTGCCCGTTTCCTTGGCGAAGACCGTCCTTATCGACACATTGCAGTGCAGCCAAAAGGTTGGTTGGCTAGACTATTTGGAGCGTAACTATGGCAGGATTCTGGAGTAAACTGTTTAGCGGTGATGAAAAACCATCAAGTGCACAAACTGCCAAAGACCGTTTGAAAGTAATTGTTGCATCTGAACAGGGCTTGGGCCGTCGTCTCAGCCAGGACAAGATTGACCAGATGAAGAAAGAAATCATGCAGGTCGTGAGTCGTTATGTGCGTGGGGTGGATGAACAGCATATCCAAATGCAAGTTCGTTCAGAAGCAAATATCGAAATGCTTGAGATGAATATCAATTTACCTGAAGAACGATAGAAGTTTTTTCATTAGCGATTTTTCGCAAATAAAGGCAGAATACGCGAGTGGATTTGAAAAGCATTCCTTTCATCCACTTTAAGGATTTTGCCTTTATTGTTTTATAAAACTGAGGAGATTGTCATGGCATTATCACAGCCAGCAACTTTCAATGAAGAATGGTCAGATGAGCGTGTGTTTGCCTACCTCAACCAGCTTCCACCAGCGGGTGTAAATGCTGACTTCCATGTGCTCTATCATGCGTTCAAGCATATGCGTCCACATGACTATGAGCGTTTGATTACCAAGTTTCTGGCAGATGGCCGTGACCTGAATGCGACCAATCCAGAGGGACAGCGCATCCATGATGTCATCGCACAATATCCTCGCCAAAAAGAGGGTTTTCTGGAAATTTTAGCAAAATTCGCTTAAGCTATCTTTCTATTCTGCAATCAAAATAATGATTATTTTGATTGCAGACCCTTATCCATATCCGCTTTTCCACTATCACAACCAAGCCACTCCTCTTTATTTATAATGTGTTTATAAGAAATCTTTATTCCTTTCTCTTTTACAATTAGAAATTCAGTAAAAATTTCTCAATCATTCCCCATTTGAGGAATAGGCATCCCTCTGTCTCTTGAATACATTAGAAGAGGTATTTAATCAAGAAAACCAAAAAATTATTCCAATTAAGGGGAATACTATGCAAAAACAATTTTCTATTCCAACATTACTCAGTTGCATGCTGACTTTAACTGCCTGCGGTGGAGGTGGTAATGAAAATCAGGCAGCAAACAATACACCTCCACCTACTCCAGAAACACGTATTGTCAGTGTGGATATGTTGGGTGGACGTGTCGCAATCCCTATAGAGTTTATAGATGCTAAAACTGGAAAACCAATTACACAGAAAGTTACCTTAACCGCATCGGATGATGTTACTGGAGACAACCTTTACGAAAGTGCCAACGTTGGTAGTGCCGATAATAAACATGATACAGGTTCAACAACCATTTTTTTAAAAGCGGATGCAGTTAAAAATGCTACTGTAGCAAATCCAGTTAAATTACGGTTAGTTGCCAGTGCAGATGGTTATTTTAGTTCAAGCACTGATGTTATATATAATGGTTCAGATCTAACACTCATACGAATCAACCTAGTCAATAAAGCTGAACCACCAGCTGGAGTCGCAGTAGCTGTACAAAAAGATGCCAAAGCGGATAGCACAGGAACCCTGTCAACCGCATTAAATCTCACCGCAACGACAACTGATACTGCATCTAAAGGTGCAAGTGCGACCTTTACTCTGCCATCAGGCACAGTACTGAAAGACCGCAATGGTGAACCATTAACTGGTGATTTACAGGTCAGTATTGGTTACTTTAGCCCCAAAACTGAAAATATTGGTGAGGTCTTCCCAGGTGGTCTAAACCCAGATCGTGTTCGTACCGCATGGAACAGCCAAACCAGTTCATGGGATACACAGGCTGGCTACTTTGTCACGGCGGGCTTATTGGCAGTCGACATTATGGATAGCCAAGGACGGAAAGCACATTTACTTGAAAATGCCCAAGGTGAAATGACCATCCAGGCTCCTGCTGGCTTAATCAATCCTGAAACCAACCAGCCCATTAAAGATGGCGATAAAATTCCTGTCTGGAGTCATAACGAGGCAAACGGTTTATGGCAGAAAGAATTGGTCGGTACATTCAAGCAAAATGCGACTGGTAATTTTGATGTGACCTACAAGGTGAAACATCTGTCTTACTGGAATCTGGATTGGCATTATAGTGAAGTATGCCCACCTGTTTTATCAATCAACTTTAATAAGGCATTCTCTGTTGCCCCATACGTTCTTCTCAATATTGATTTTTCAGACTATGGTCGATATAACACATTCTATTTAAGAAATTCTACAGACCTAACTGGACTTTACAATGCTCCAAAAGGTAAAGAGATTACTTTCACATTAATCACTACAGATGGTACAGTTGTCGGTCAAGGAACAAAGCCAGCCAATTCATGTAGTACTGTTAATATTAATGTGACAGGTAATTTCCCTAAACCTCGTGATGCATCAGCTCAAATATTACTAACTGCGCCACAGGGCTTTACCAAAGCTGAAATCACAACTTTACTCAGTGGAATGAAGTCATTAACGGATGCTCAACGTACAGCCGTTCTTAAATATACTCATCCAACTGATCCCAATGCCAAATTTAAGCTTGACCAAGCTGCCTACCAAAAACTTATGGATATTGCATTGACACGTGGGCAAGTAGCGAGTTTACAGGCCTTGATGAGTGTGCAGGTCAAAGCTCAAGGTTATTTCTCCGCTTATGATCAGGATTGGTCAGGCTACTATAGCCAACTCTCCAATACTGGCGGTATGACATTCTACAATTTACCAAGCAAAGACATCACTTTTAAGGGAGCAGAACAACAAAGCTATAACTGGTATGATTGGTGGACGGGTCAGACCTATTCATACACCTATACCCAAGAATACGCATGGCTGTATGGTTATGTCCAAAACAGTAATGGTAGCTGGAAATATTTCCAGATTCCTCTAAAATCCCCACATACCATTAAAAAAGATGATATGCAAACTACAATTATTTTTGAGGATATGAATGCCATGCAACGTATATTGTCCTACTTAAATAGCCAGCAAACATCCAAATAAATAAAATCATTATTTTATATTAGACCTCCTTAGCAAGAGGTCTAATTTTTTATTCAATTAACACTTTCTTAATTGTTACCAATCAGATAAATACCCAATAACGTAAATATTCCACCAGAAACGCCATCAATCCATTTGGCAAAGTTTTGGTATGCAGTTCTAAATGCAGGTAAGGAAAAAACAAAGGCAACCAACAAGAACCATAGGAATGTCTCAATTGACACAATAATAAAAAGCAAGGAATGATGCTGGTCAAATAAAGGATTGGCTAAAAACAGTGAAAATACACTACCAAAGTAAATAATTGCCTTAGGATTCGACAGGTTGGTGAACAGACCTTTCATAAAGAATAGATAAGGTGATTGAGGTAGGGTCATTTGCTTCACCGTTTCATCACTTTTTGAAAAGGCTGAGCGTAGCATCTGGAAACCGAGCCAGCATAAATACAGGCCACCTGCAATTAAAAGGCCCTGCTTTAGCCATGCCATCTTTTCAAAAATAATGTTCAGCCCCATGAGCGCCAATAACGACCACAACATCGCACCCAAACAAATACCGAGAACCACCAATACAGCATCTTTGCGGGAACGACTAATTGCAGTCTGGGAAACCAAGAAGAAATCTGGGCCAGGGGTAATCAATGCACAAAAATGAATAAAGATGAGCGTACATAATGCAACCCACATAGCCAAACCCAATGTTAAAACCTTAAAGGGTTAGCTTAAATAAAAAACGTGATTATTACCATATAAAAACAAGAAAATAAAAACGACAAAGCCTCAGAATAGAGGCTTTGTTAATGGAATATGATCGTTAAACCAGAATATCTCGCTTACCATTTGCCCCCATTGCACTGACAATCCCATTTTCTTCCATTTGATCAACAATACGGGCGGCGCGGTTATAGCCCAAACTAAATTTACGCTGGATAGATGAGGTAGATACTTTACGGGTTTCCAGTACAAAAGATACACACTGATCATAGAGTGCATCCCGACTTGGATCACCCTCTCCATCCTCAAAACCACGGGATGTTGGCTCTTCATCAAATGGGGTCAGGATTTCATCGACATAATCAGGTTCACCACGTTCACGCCAGGCATCACAGATACGATTCACTTCATCATCGCTAATAAATGCACCATGTACACGTTCAGGTTCAATCTTACCAGGTCCAAGGAATAGCATATCACCATGACCAAGTAGGTCCTCTGCCCCACCTGCATCAAGAATAGTACGTGAGTCAATTTTACTGTTTACACGTAATGCCACACGGGTTGGGATATTGGCCTTAATCAGGCCTGTAATCACGTCTACAGATGGGCGCTGTGTCGCAAGCAGTAAATGAATGCCTGCCGCACGGGATTTCTGCGCCAAACGGGTAATCATCTCTTCAGCTTTTTTACCAACCTGCATGATCATATCGGCAAACTCATCGGCAACGATTACGATCGAAGGGAGTGGAGTCAATCGCGGTGCACGCTCACCCACAACTGAATCACTTGCCTTCCATGTTGGGTCAATCAGGTCCTCACCATTGGCAATTGCCTCGTCCACCTTACGGTTATAGTCACTGAGTTTACGGATTTTCAGGAATGACATCAGTTTGTAACGGCGCTCCATTTCATTCACACACCAGTTTAATGCACTGACAGCATCTTTCATGTCAGTCACAACAGGCGTTAACAGGTGTGGAATATCATTATAGTTGGCCAATTCAAGCTGTTTCGGGTCAATCAAAATTAAACGCAACTGATCAGGTGTATATTTCAGCAACATTGAAAGGATCATCGAGTTGACCGCAACCGATTTACCCGAACCCGTAGTACCCGCAACCAGCATATGCGGGGCCTTGGCTAAATCGGTCAAGACAGGATTACCAGAAATGTCCTTACCCATCGCCATACTAATTAAATTATTCGGATCGCGGTAAGTTGGCGTTTCCAGTAGCTCAATCAAACGCACCATTTCACGCGTGCTGTTCGGCACTTCAATGCCGATATATGGTTTTCCTGGAATGACCTCGACCACACGCACCGATGCCATTGACATTGAACGCGCCAAGTCACGCGAAATATTGGTCACTTTGGATGCCTTGACTCCTGGCGCAAGATCAAGTTCAAAACGTGTAACCACTGGACCTGGCTGGGCTTCCACCACCTGTGCCTTGACGTTAAATTCCTGTAGCTTGATTTCCAGAAGCTCTGACAATCGGGCTAATTGTTCAGCGGTAAAGTTCACCTTTTTATTTGGATCAACATCATCCAGCAGTTCCAGACCTGGTAAGGTTGGTAAGTCACGGCGTTTCTGCGCCACCTGCATTGCACGTGACATTGGACGACCAAAGGAATCGGTTAATGGTGCATCCAGATCAAAATCATCTTCAATATCTAGGTCTGCATCAGGTTCGGCTTTACCTGCTGTCTCCTGCCAAGCCTCAATAAAGGCTTCCTTGGAAAGTGTCTCTTTGGGTGTGGCAATTTCAATTGGCGCTTTTACAAAAGCAGAGGACTGAGCATAACTTGCAGCTTGAGGTCTTATATTTTCCTGCTCATCCTCAACAAGAAGATCATTAAACTCATCAAACGCTTCACTTGTAGAACTGTGCTTCTCTTCCTGAACAACATTTTGAACTGAAGACGCATGTGGCTTGACTACAGTGGTTTGTGTTGATTCTGCGATCAATGCCTCTATATCTGCTTCAAACTCCACCTCATCCACTTGTTCATGAAAGTTTGAATGTGCTGGAACCTCCTGTGTAAACGGTGTATGCGTTGCAGTTTTATTATTTGGAACGGCAGCCAACAACTCATCAAAAATTTGGTCATCATTCCAGTCTAAATTGCTACCGCTTTCTCTTTGCAAAGTAGGTTCAATCCGTTGAGACTGCATAGTATTGTAGGATGCCACATGCTGATGAGAATCATCCGCGGCCTTTAACAACGCATCAATCTCCTGTTTATGGCTAATATCATCGCTTTGCAGCGCACGCCATACCTCACCCGTCTGAATCAGGCGTTGGCTTTCCGCTTCCAGTTGATGTGCCTTTTGCAAGGTTTGTTCAAAATCCTCAATGACATGGGCTTCTTCTGACTGGACACTTTGCTGCTCTTTCGCAACCACATCCGCAAATAACCTTTCTGCCACCTGTTGATGATGTGAATCATCCACTTTAGCTGATTGATCATTCTGTTCTAAATCAACCGCTTTAATTTCAGGAATACTCGCGACCGCAGACTCAGTTTTAGCTTTATTTTTAATGGCAGGTGTTTCTTTGGTCAATTGTTCAGTGAGGTCATAGGCCGACTCGGTCTGTGGTACATTTTTATAAAACAGATCCTGCAAATAAGCGGGCGTATTTTTCAATGTTACCCAGGTTTTATCCCACTGGATTCCAAATGCCAAGGTAATCAATACAATGCCAAATGCCAATAAGAATAAGGTTGCCCCATAAATTGTCAGCAACTGCGATAAACTCTGTCCCAGCTCATAACCGATAATGCCACCCGCCGCATTTTCCAGCGTGTCCGCTGGCATATTCCAGTGCAAATACAACAGGCTTGACAAAGATAAAATCAGGAAAAACTGGGCCGCATAACGAAACGGGCGATTTAGAAAACTTCTTGGCCACCAGACCTGAATCGCTTCCATAAACAGGAATAATGGAATCAGCAGGCTTGCCCAGCCTAGAAAGCCAAACAAAAGGTCCGCAATCCAGGCACCTGCCACCCCACTGGCGTTGGAAACCTGCTGGGTATCACTGGAAAGATGCATCCATCCTGGATCAAATGGTGTATAGGTCACTGTGGCAAGAAATAGGTAAATGCCAAAAGAAATCAAAAATAATGTCATTAAAAAGCGTTGTGCATAAACACTTGACACCGCAGTCATATACAGTCCTGTAACCCAATTCATTTATCATTAGAATTAATGAAGCTCATCAAGAATCTTCAATCAATACGCTCTCTATTATGCACTCGTTCTTACAAAAAAGATGCACGATTGTTTACTGTTGTTGTTAACATCGTAGGCGTGTTGACTTTATCGCAAAGCACTGGCGAAATATCAACAACCCTATTGATGATATAGCCCAATTCGATTGAGTTTATCAATATTATCCTCATGGATTTACGCCACTCCCCTGTGGATTCACGTATAATTTTAGCATTTTCAATATAAAAAGGATGTTCTTTAATGAGCGCTCGTCACTCACGGTTGATTATTCTGGGTTCTGGCCCTGCGGGTTATAGTGCAGCGGTATATGCGGCACGTGCCAACCTCAAGCCAACTCTGATTGCTGGTTTGCAACTTGGTGGACAGTTAACAACGACCACTGAAGTGGATAACTGGCCAGGTGACCCAGAGGGATTAACTGGTCCTGTATTGATGGAACGCATGCAAGCCCACGCTGAACGTTTCGGTACAGAAATTGTCTATGACCATATCAATGAAGTCGATTTGAAAACCCGTCCATTTGTTCTGAAAGGCGACATGGAAGAATACACCTGTGATGCGCTGATTATTGCAACAGGTGCAACTGCGCAATATCTGGGTCTGGAATCTGAAGCGGCGTTTATGGGTCAGGGTGTGAGTGCCTGTGCAACCTGTGATGGCTTCTTCTATAAAAACCAGAATGTCATGGTTGTGGGTGGTGGTAACACTGCGGTTGAGGAGGCACTTTATCTTTCAAACATTGCGGCGCATGTAACACTGGTACACCGTCGTGACAGCCTGCGTTCCGAGAAGATTTTACAGGACCATTTATTTGCCAAAGAAAAAGAGGGCAAGATCAGTATCATCTGGAACCATCAGGTTGATGAAGTGCTTGGTGACAAGACGGGTGTAACTGCTGTGCGTATCAAGTCCACCCAGGATGCCAGCACACAGGACGTTCAGGTTCAGGGCCTGTTTGTTGCGATTGGTCATAAACCAAATACCAGCATGTTTGATGGTCAGCTTAACCTGCGTGATGGTTATATTCAGGTTCAAAGTGGTACTTCGGGTAATGCAACGGCAGCTTCCATTGAGGGTGTGTTTGCCGCGGGTGATGTGGCGGATAGCGTTTATCGTCAGGCAATTACCTCGGCAGGTTCAGGCTGTATGGCTGCACTGGATGCAGAAAAATACCTCGACAACCTGAATTAATTATTGCTCCTCATCTTACGTTGACAGTCCAATGGATTGTCAACGCTCTCCAGTTCAGTTAGTTTAAAATTATTCTGACTAACCTCATTTCTTATGCAACCACTTCCCCTATCCCAATATATTTTTCCAAATCCTGTGGAAGCTGATCCCGAGGGTCATGGTTTTATCTGCATTGGTGCTGATTTATCTCCATCGACTTTATTTGAAGCCTATACACACGGCCTATTTCCCTGGTTTAATGAGGATGAACCAATTTGCTGGTGGAGCCCTGAACCTCGCTGCATTATCCAGCCACAATCCTATAAACCCAGTAAATCCTTGCTGCGAAATATGAAAAAGCATGACTATCGCATTACCATCAATCATGCCTTTGAAGATGTAATCCGCTCCTGCTCGCTGCCCCGTAGCTATGCCAATGAAACCTGGATTAGTGAAGATATTATTCAGGGATATTGTGCATTGTTTACAGCAGGTTATGCCTATAGTGTTGAAGTCTGGCAACAGGAAAAACTGGTTGGTGGTTTGTATGGGGTCACAATCGGCAAAGGCTGTTTTGGTGAGTCCATGTTTAGTATCGAAACCGATGTTTCCAAGATGGCTTTCTATACCTTGATGCTGATTGGACAGGAAAATCAGTTGCCCTGGATTGACTGCCAACTGGTTAACGATCATCTCCTCAGTCTGGGTGCCAGTACAATTTCTCGCCAGGCATACCTTAAATCGTTACAAGATGTAATTATTGCCCCCCCTATCAATTGGAAAAACTATCAGGAACGTGTATTTTCAAGTAAAACAATAGCAGTTAATGCAAAATTAGACGGTTAATGGACTAACGCCTTGGAGGGACAGATTCATGAAATCATACCAACCCAAGTCCCTTTTAAATGACTTACAGTATTACATCACGCCACCGCACGACTGTAGCTACCTCGATAATAAATCAGCGCGCATGGTGTTTCTGGACCCAATTCATCGGATTGATGTCGTCACCTTATCTGAACTTTCCCGTGTCGGTTTTCGTCGTAGCGGTGATTTTATCTATCGCCCCGAATGTCACCTTTGCCGTCAATGCCTGTCCTGCCGTGTACCTATCAATGACTTTCAAATGAACAGCAGCCAGAAAAAGGCATGGAAACGCAACCAAGACCTGCAAATGAGCATCCTGCCGACATCACAGGCCTCACAACAACATTACGATTTATATGAGCGTTATATCAATGAACGCCATGCTGATGGGGATATGTATCCCGCCAGTCTAGACCAGTTTGAGAAATTTCTGGTGCATAGCTGTACGGAAAGCTTTTTTATTGAGCTTTGGAAAGACCAAAGGCTGGTTGGAGTTTCAACCTGTGACCTGATGGATGATGGACTTTCAGCGGTTTATACTTTTTTTGATCCAGATGAACAAAAGCGTTCACTCGGTGTTTTTGCCATCCTCAAGCAGATTGAATATGTCCGCACATTAAATCTTGATTATCTGTACCTAGGCTATTGGGTGCCGCATTCATCCAAGATGAATTATAAATCCCAGTATACTCCACTTGAGTTACTGCTTGATGGACAGTGGCGCAGGCTTAACCGCCCACTCTCAGACAACGAAATCCAGCAACTTGGAAACTCGTTGATGAGCACACTTCCATCTGAATGGAACAACCTGATTATTAAATAGCCTTATTGAAATAAGGCTGCAAAATCATCGGTGCATGTCTTGACCATAATCACGGCATGCTCCTTTGAGCCATCAATATTTGGATAATAGTTTTTTCGTAGATCAATCTGATGAAAACCCGTTTTTTCATATAGGCGAATTGCAGAAATATTACTTTCACGCACTTCCAGAAAAATCTGAACTGGATTGTTCTTTAACTGTTGAATTGAATAGTCCAACAATTCATAGCCTAAACCCTTGCCCTGCTGGCTGGGATGAATAGCCATCAGCAATAGGTTCGCTTCATCCAACACAGGCTGTAAAATACAAAAACCCACCACCTGATTGGCTTTTTCATAAATGGTACATTGATAAGAGGTCAAGGATTCCTGAAACTGCTGCCTAGACCACGGATGTGTCTGTACCAACCGCTCAATCTCAGCTACACGGTCTATATCGCTTTCCTGCATCAATCGAATCACGAACTGTTACCTTATAAAATGCTGGTGCAGATTATCAGCAATTTAATGCAAAATTTGAATAAAAAAATGGGCAATTTTGCTTGCCCATTTTCTATTTATCATTAGTTCAGGTTGAATCCCAGTTCGGCACGCCACTTATTTAACAGTTCAGTGGTGTCATCATCATTTGGATGGAATTTAGGTCTTAAGAAAGCAAGCAATGTTGGAATCTGGCGGGTCATAAAACCTTTATAGCCATACATAAACTTGATCATATATTTGGTGTCACGCCATGTGAGCTTGCCATCAGTTTTCAAAAGTTTTGCAGTGAAATAGGACTGGGTAATAAAGATTAGCCCCATTGCAATCACAAGTGCCAGCGAACGTATAAAATAGGCCTTAGCTCCCTGACCATACATCGCTTCATACACATCAAAGGCAACAGCCTTATGCTCATTTTCCTCAACCGCATGCCACATCCATAAATGGTACATGGTCTCATCCATAAACATGGACTGAATATCAGGATTACTCAACAACTCCTCTGCAATGGTGGAGGTGAAATGTTCCAAGGCACAGGTACCAGTTAAGCTGATCATTTCCTTGGTAAAACCAAAAGGTTTGAGTATTTTTGTGGTAATTCCAATGGTACGGTTAATCAGGCGCCCTGTTTGATCCTCCATCTCACGAACATTGTAGCCATAGGCCTGGGCGGAAGCATTAAACGCCACATGCTCTTTTGAATGCATGGCTTCCTGACCAATAAAGGCACTGATTTCTTTCTGCAATCTTGGATCTGCCAATTTAGGGTCGTTTCGTACTGCACGGGTACTATTAACAAAGAATTGTTCACCTTCAGGAAATAGTGCGGATAAGGCCGTCATAAAATGTGTGAGGGCTGCATCACCATTTGCCCAATAACGGGGAACCTCACCAAATTCAAAATCCATTCGGCGTACAGGGAAACTCGCTCCAGCCCGATTTGAGATATTGACTTTAGCATTCATACTACGCTCTCCTATCGTGAAGATTTCTTTATTAATCATTTATTATTCTTTAGTTATACGCCCTTTCCCATGCGTTAAATAAGTGCAGATAAGGTCAGAAAAACATCATCTTGGGACATGAGGAGAGAAAAAGGATGATGAGTGAAATCATTTTTCTCGACGCAAGGCAAAAAGCCAGAATAATAAAGCACTTTTTCAATAGGAAGAAAATTTGTCCAATCAGAATATAAAATATAATTTTTGAAAATGAAAATAAAGAAAGGACAATAAAAATTGTCCTTTCTTAACATACAGTTAACTAGATAAACTCAAAATTACAAACCAAGTTTTGCTTTCCAGTCTTTAAGCAACTGCACAGTATCCAGATCATTTGGATGGAAACGTGGTTTAAAGTAAGCCAACATTTCACCCGCCATGCCTGCAATAATACCTTTTGATGGACTATAGGCATATTTATAAACCATACCCAATTCTTTTAGATTCAGTTTATTGTCTCGATTTAATAGACGTAAAACAAAATAAGACTGTAATGCGAAGATCAATACCATCGCAACCACCAGTGCGGTATTGCGTAGCGCATAGGCTTTCACACCACGCCCAAAAATCTCTTCATACACATCATAAGCAACTGCTTTATGCTCATTTTCCTCAATCGCATGCCAGAACCACATATAAGACATGGTGTCATCAGTCATTAGTTCCTGAATATGGGGATTACGCAGTAATTCAGACGCAATTGTTGCTGTGAAGTGTTCCAGTGCAGTTGTCGCAGTTAAATCAACCATTTCCTGAGTCATACCAAATGGTTTAACTGCCTTAGCGAAGTACTTACGTGCAAACTGGATATAGCGGCCTGTAATGCGTTCTAAAGAGGCTACATCATGTCCATATTTTTGGGCAGAAGCATTAAAACCGACATGCTCCTGAGTATGCATTGCTTCCTGACCAATAAAGGCACTGATTTCTTTTTGCAGTACTTCATTGTCCTTGATTGCTGGGTGATAGCGTACAGCACGAACTGAATCAATAAATAATTTCTCACCATCTGGAAACAATGCAGACAGTGCCGTCATGAAATGAGTCAAGCCAGCCGAGCCGTTCATCCAGTATTCTGGAACCTGATCAAAATCAAAATTCATACGACGTACTGGGAAACTTGCGCCTGCGCGATTTGAAATATTTACCTTAGCATTCATGCTGCCTACTCCTTTTAAATGAAGCTATGCTTCACTGAGTCATTTTGTTCATTTTCTTGAGTTTTATATTACGTTTTTATTTGTATCAATTAAGTGCAGTTTAGGACAGGTAGGTATCACTTTAGGACACTATTTCAAAAGCTTTGTCTAACAATAAACATAAAAAAACACTCCAGAGGAGTGTTTTTTTATTACCTTAGAGGCTTATGCAGTTACTTTCGCAACAACACCA
>NZ_JAOCLL010000032.1:0-20809 GCF_029845285.1 Acinetobacter sp. GD03645
ATTCGTATTATGGAAATATCGGCTTAAACAAGATTCGGGTTAAGTAAATACCTGAATTAATCTATTAAAGTAAAAAAGAAGCTTAAATTTAAGCTTCTTTTTTTGTTGGTAAGCTATTTTGGGTCAGATTTTATAATTTAATGTAAGAATATATTATTGTGTTTGTTTGTGTAAATTTTTTGTTTTCTTATAAATAAAAAGTAAAAATATTATTTTTTATAAATATAAATTTAATTAAAAACAATAATTTATTGTGTGGTTGTGTACGTTGATAAATAAAGATACATGATAAAGGTTTTTTTATAGATCTATGAAATATATTTTATACAGGTTATCTAATATTTAAAGGTTATGCCTCATGAATAAAAGGAAATACAAATGAAGATTAAATGTAACTCACAGCAGATTGCAAAAGATATTTACGGTTCAGTAACAAGCTTGGATAGAAGTATTCACTTGGAGGAATGGGAAATGATGCTTGATGAAAATCATAAATCTAATTCCAAATATACTAAAGAATACGATCAAGGAAATGAGAAAGAATTTATTGGGCGACGTAAAAATAAGTTGGCCAGTGAAAGAAAAAAACGAAATGCTCGATTTGCAGATGAGTATATCTAAAATTTACTTGAATTTTTATGGATTGATTTTATGAAACAGTGAGGTACACCATGTTGAAAAAACTAATGTTAATAAGCCTAGCTCTAACTTTTATACTTGGTTTAGCTGGATGCGATAGAAACAGGGATGCAGATATGATGAAACAGGATGAGGCAAATACCTCTCCTCATTCCATGGAAAGTCGCCCTACGAATACAGACGAGCTAAATAGTGATCAGTTAAATAATGATCAATTACATGATGATTATACTAATGGTGCTTCAACCCCAACATTCATCGAAAATGATGCATCAGGAGTCGTACCTGAAAATTCAGGTTCGAGTTTATCCAGTAGAACTCGCCCTGATTAAATAAAGATTATTTAAATGACCAAATATAGTGGTTAACTCTTTAGGAATAATAGTTAGCCACTATTAAAAAATAGTTTTTATTATTTCAATATAATTTCTTCTTAAATAGGACTTAAAGAAGAAATGGTAAATTTATATAATTATTGTGACTTGCATCACATGAATTTTTTGTTTTGTTTTTTGATTCAAGTATTGTGTAATCTTTATGTTGTTAAAAATCATAATTATTTCACAATTCAAAAGAATATTAACAATTAATTACATTAAATTAGGCAAAATTCCAGTAAGAAAAATTACAGGAATAAAGTCATGCCACAATTTTTGAAACTTGCAGAAAAAATATACTTTAAGGTAAAAACATCGAAAGGTTTCACTGATGAGCCTGTAGAGGATCTTAATAACTTAATGATAGAGTTGAGAAAGGAAATTAAGAAAACGGATTTTAAGCTGTTATACAACTATATTAACTTTGAAGAGTTATTGATGAATTCAGGTCGATTATCAATAAACTTTGATTTAAGTATTCTGCCGAAAAGTAAAAACTCCGATGAATATATACTCTGGCTTGCTGGGTTTATTCAGAAAATTACTTATTCCGATAAAAAAGACATGACTTGTCAGAAAAGCAAGGTGGTTTTACCAACCTATTATTATGATGATTCAGGTAATATTGTGAATAAATCTGATAATAAGGGAGAGGAGATTGTTGAGTATTTTAAAAGTCAAGAAGCCATTCCCTAAATAAGCTGAGCAAATAATCATTCTCAAATGACGATTTCTTAAAAGGAGTTTTATATGTCTAAACGATATATGTTGAAAGAAGTTGATGCGAGTAGTGAAACAGGAGACAGGATCATTGTCGAACAGATTTTTGAAAAGACATTGAATCCAAATTTAATCAATACTGGAATGTTATGGGCGCCTTTATTCAAGGTGGTGATCACGGACAAGGTGATTCCCTTGAATAATGATTTTACCTTTGTACACCCAAGAACAGGCAAGTTATTCAAGCTGATGAGCTAAACAGACAGGGGGTACCTCAACAATAACAATATTGTTGAGGTGGTTATCTAGGGGTATCTGAATCAGGCAGGGCATTACTACAGTTTAAAAAAAAGCTTTTCAGGATATCCAATCTATAAACCTTTGTCTGACACATAACTTTACGATGCAACTGTCATCAGGTGACCAACAAGATCTTCCACGTTTAATGCTAATGAATATAGGGAACAGACAAGGATTCAGTCCAGTCTTTATTTTGGCAACGAGGACACTCCTGTTCCAGATGAAGTAAATGCTGGGTCATTCCACAGTACATGCAGGAATAGTAATTCTCAGTATTTAAGTGAACTGACTTTTGGTAGGCTTTGGGAAATAGTGGGAGCCCCGATTTGGTTTCCTGCTCAGTGTAAAACAGGATACTTAAACAGCCATCCGTTTCAAGCAAAGCCACCCTGACTTGTCCTAGATGTTCCACACTTTGCTGACGCATTTCAGCAAAAAACTCATCGTGGGAATATTTTTCTTTCTTGATATCCTGAATCACCATCATGCCATCTTCAACAATATAAAGGGGTTTGCCTTCCACCCATAATTCAATTTTTTCACTTTTCATCATGGCCCAGGTGACTAGCCGATAGAGAATGATGATGGTACTCATGACCACGAATGCCTGGACAATCGGTACATCATCAATAATCATGGGATCGCCAGCCGCAGTACCCAGGCTCAGAATAATGGCCACTTCGAATATGGAAAGCTGTCGAATACCCCGTTTGCCTGAAAGTCTTAGAAAGATAAGAATAAGGAAAAACATAACAAAGCAACGGATCATGATTTCAAATATAAAACCCCAGGTTGTGTCATAGAGAAAAATATCAATTATATTCATGGATAAATTACTCTTTTTATAATGGATAAAATTATACTTTATAAATAAAATGAGCTTATTTATTCAATAAGCTCATTTTATTTATGGGGAAAGGCATTTTATAATCTGTCCCAGGCATCTTTAATTGCCTCTTTGGCCTGTTCCCATTTTAATCTTGATTCGGCTTTGAGTTCTTCCCAAGATTCTTTCAAACCTCCCTCAACATCCTCAAATTGAGTGTTGCGATCATGTTCAGTTCGTGCACGACTGCCTAGCTCATAGGCTTTGGAAAAATCACGATCGTAATCCAGGTCAGGCGTGTCAAGTTGAGCTTCCTGATAATAGGGACGGGTAAGGTAGCTTTCGCGCCAGTAATCATGAGGGTTAACATTGACATTGGAAGCTTGATTACCTGAATTGGCATTATTGGTATCAGTCATTGGAATTCTCCAGCCAAAAATAATTCTTATATAAAATTTAGGAGAATATTTTCATTATTCTCCTAAATATGCTTGGACATTAAAATAACCAGAAATTACTTCTGTTGGTTATTTTGGTTTGATCCTTGGTTGTTAGAATCTTTTTGATTAGATCCTTGTTGCTGACGGTTGTCATTTTGCTGCTGGTGCTGCTGTTGACGGTTGTCATCATTTTGTTGTTGCTGATTATTACGTTGGTTATTTGCATTACTCATGATGGTATTCCTCATTTTATTAGCTATGGATATTATCTGAGTAAATCAGATGGTTTGATTAAAACATAAATTTTGATTGTGATAAGCCTTTGCATGTTTCCCAATATTTAAATGTAACGTCTAAATAAAGTAAATTTTATGTATTTATAAAGGGTTAAAGAATAACAGTGGTTTTAAATGAAAACACTTTTAATAGTTCTTTATATTTAACTTACATGATGAAACAAAAACAAAAGTTTTCTAGCACTTTTCTTCTTCTATAATTTTCATAAGCTTATTACATATATCATTGAGTAGGCTTTCCAGTTTTTTCTTGGGTTGACCTGAATATACAGTTCGAAACTCATAAATACTGCCTTTATAATATATGCAATAAAAGAATGTTCCCACAGGCTTTTCCTTAGTTTCAGAACCACCTCGCTTTAATAATCCAGTACATGACACGTAAATATCTGATTGAAACAGTTTCTTTCCTTTCTTAATCATTTCCCTGGTTACTTGCATAGATTCGGCAGTATGCTTCTTGATAAATGATGGAGAAATCTTCAAAACTTTTTCTTTTACCTTTAAGTCGTAACAGACCAGGCTACCAATTAGAATATTGCCGGAAAAGGGACTTAATGAGAATTGATAGGAAAGATAGCCTGCGGAAGCACTTTCAAGAAAAGAAATCGTGAGTTTTTTCTCAGCCAATCGCTCACAGGATTTTTTGAACATAGGAACTCCATTGTATAAGTACAATCAAAATAAATTATTGTTTATTCATATGGATAACGTGAAAGATAAATAATTCAAAATGTTAAACTGTAAAAATATGCAAAAACAACTAATTGAATAAAAAGAAATTTTATTTTCATATGTTTTTTTTATAACTTCTTTTAACAAAAAGTTGATGGGAATAAAGCACCAGCCACGTAATGTATTTTTATATTTTCAATTCGGAGAATGAAAATGCCAGTTTTAGTAAAAAAAAGATTGCTTGACTTATTACAGGATGATCAAAAAAATTATTATGAGCTTGTTGCTTTCTTTATGGATGGAGACATTTCCAACTTTGAAAAAGAAAAAAAAGCAGTCAGCCTATTGAACAAGGAATTTGAAAAGGTCTGTTTAAACAAGGTTGATCTACCAAAGAAAATCAGCGACATGAAAGATTGGTATTTCACTGAAAACCAGAAAGTGGGTCAAATCTATCAGGATTATATCAAACGCCGCCAGTCAGGTGGAGAACGGGAATATTTTAAAAATCTTGGACAGGCTTTTGAGTTTCTGATCAAGGTCGCTCCAATAAAAAAAGTGGATGGTTCTTGGTTATACAGTATTGTCAATTATTGGAATGATCCTACTTTTCATGACCTGATTCTGATTTACCTGGAAGAGTTGGGTTTGGGGCAGGCGAAATCAAATCATGTGTGTATTTATGATGACTTATTATGTGCTTTAGGTGTGGATGATTTTGAGCTGTTCCTTGATGATGAATATTATCATCATGCCGCAATTCAGCTGGCCTTGGGTTATGCACCGCCTGAGTTTATTCCAGAGATTATTGGATTTAATCTGGGTTATGAGCAATTACCATTACATTTACTCATTACCAACTATGAACTGGCCGAGTTGGGAATAGATTCAAAATATTTCAACCTGCATATTACCATTGATAATCTGGACAATGGTCATGCACATAAATCAATAAAAGCCTTGGAAAATATTTATAAAAAATATAAGGACAAAGAACTGTTTCTTGATAAGTTGAAGCGTGGCTACGCTTTAAATCAACATGGTATTGGCTCACGGCAAATTATTGATCACCTTGATCTGGAAAAGTTTGTTCATAAAATTCTAAAACGCAAGGCCTTGGTTGGGCAGTTGGTTCACAATGAGAAACATCAGATTGGATGTAAAACAGTTAACCAATGGCTTGCAAATCCCCATGAAATTGGCAGCTTCATACGCCAGCTAACGGAAAATAAATGGATTAAGCTGAATACTGATCCTGAGGAAAGTCTGTTCTGGCGTTTGATCAGCCATGAAGATGGGAAAATGTATGGTGTATTTAATTCTACAGAAAAACAGATTATTCACGACTGGATTGCAGGTGAGCAATATTCATCAAGTTATCTGCCTTATAAACCCAACATAGATAATGAGCAGCATATTCACCAGTATTTATTTAGCTATATTTCTGATGGTGAACTGGAAAGCTTGCAGACACGGGTAAACCAGACCCAGAACCTTGCACTGAAACTTTGTAAGCTCATCCCATTTTTGGCTCCAGACTCACATCATAAAAGTATAGGTCTATGGAGTACACAAAAATATGTGGAGCTGTTGTTTCCCTATTTAAGCAGCTCGCAAAGCCGATAAAAACTTGAATAAAACCATTATTTTCTAGCCATCCATCAGTAGGTAGCCAAATGAACGACAATACCAATGACCAGAACAAAATAAAAAGTGCATTAGCTGGCGACACTCCAGACAAGCAGAATGTTACGGCAAAAACAGCCCAGTTGGATCAGGTTCGAAGTGATGCCACCAATGAAGCCTTAACCACCAATCAGGGCGTCAAGATTGCAGATAACCAGAACAGTTTAAAGGCTGGTGTTCGGGGTTCCACCTTACTTGAAGATTTTATTCTACGGGAAAAAATTACCCATTTTGACCATGAGCGGATTCCTGAACGAATTGTTCATGCGCGTGGTGTGGGGGCGCATGGTTATTTTCAGGCCTATGAGGGCAATGAACAGTTTACCAAAGCTGGTTTTTTAACGGACCCCACCATTCAAACCCCGATTTTTGTCAGGTTTTCTACAGTGCAGGGGCCGCGTGGCTCTGCCGATACCGTAAGGGATATTCGTGGCTTTGCCATCAAGTTCTATACGCAGGAAGGCAACTTTGACTTGGTGGGTAATAATGCGCCTGTTTTCTTCGTTCAGGATGGAATCAAGTTCCCTGATTTTGTTCATGCCGTAAAACCTGAACCACATAATGAAATGCCAACAGGTGCCACAGCGCATGATACTTTTTGGGATTTTGTGTCACTGGTTCCTGAGTCCGCCCATACCGTGATGTGGGCGATGTCTGATCGGGCAATTCCACGTAGCCTCCGTTCCATACAGGGCTTTGGGGTACATACTTTCCGTTTTATTAATGCCCATGAAAAAGCCTGTTTTATCAAGTTCCATTGGACACCCAAACAGGGATTGCAGGCGCTGGTCTGGGATGAGGCACAAAAGCTGGCAGGGAAAGACCCAGATTTCCATCGCAGGGATTTGTATGAGGCGATTGAGCAGGGCATTTATCCAGAGTGGGAGTTGGGTGTGCAGATCGTGGAGGAAGAGGATGAGATGAGTTTTGATTTTGACCTGCTTGATCCCACCAAGATTATTCCTGAAGAACTGGTTCCCGTCACACCGATAGGCAAATTTGTACTGAACCGTAATGTGGACAATTTTTTTGCTGAAACCGAGCAGATCGCATTCTGCCCTGGACATATTGTACCAGGTATTGACTTTAGCAATGACCCATTACTACAGGCACGTTTATTCTCCTATACTGATACGCAGCTAAGCCGTCTGGGAGGACCAAATTTCCACCAGATTCCAATCAACAAGCCAGTCTGTCCTTATCATAACCACCAGCGTGACGGTCTGCATCAGCATGAAATTCATAAGGGACAGGCCTCCTATCAGCCCAACTCCATCGACAACAACTGGCCGATTGAAATACCGCCAGCCGCCCAGAATGGTGGTTTTGAAAGTTATCAGGAACGGATTGATGGGCACAAGATTCGTGAGCGCAGTGAATCTTTCTCTGACCATTTCTCACAGGCCCGCCTGTATTATAGAAGTTTGGCGCCACATGAACAGAAACACGTGGTGGATGCCTATACCTTTGAATTAAGCAAGGTGCAGCGTCAGCACATTCGTGAGCGGGAAGTTCAGGAAATCCTTGCCAATATTGATACAGATCTGGCGCGTCAAGTGGGTGACAATCTAGGTATAACTGTGCCTGATCTGGAAGAAAACTTCAAACATGCCATGATTGAAAAGTCTGGAAAACTTTCCATGCAGGCCTTTATTCCTGAAGATATTCAGGGAAAGAAAATAGCCGTGCTGATTCATAACAATGTTAATGCTGAAAGTTTATATACCATCCAGAACTGGGTGATTAAGGAAAATGCCATCGTTCATTTGCTTACACCAACACCAGCACCTGTAAAAGGAATCAGGGGAGAACAGGTTGTATCTGATGGCATGCAAAAGGCTGAGCCATCCATTGCCTATGATGCGGTGATTATTGCCGATGGCGATAACCTTGAGGAGGTGTTGCAGGATGGTGTTGCAAAGCATTATCTGCTTGAGGCCTATAAACATTTAAAGCCGATTGTGTTTTTAGGTAATAAATCTGAGCTACTGGAGCAACTGGGACTGTCTGCTGATGATGGCACCCTGCTTGGAGATGACTTTAAATATGTGGCGGAGAAGTTTAAGCAACTGTTGCGCCATCATCGGATCTGGTCAAGGGAAGCAGTGATTGAATCCATTCCAGCCTAAGCCAAAACAGCAAAAGCCCTTAAACAAGGGCTTTTCTTATATCAGCAGGTTTTAAATGGCGCTGAGCTTGACCAGAACCACGGCAATCCTTTCGATATGCTGATAGGCGGGCTGGTCCAGTTCCTCACCAAACACATCGGGATCAATTTCCTCATAGCTACATTTAAAGGTTGGATAATTTTTTATCCAGCTTTGTACTGCCTCCAAAAATTTATTACCCTGATGACTTATGGCAATGCCTGTATATAAAAAAAGGCTTCCGCTTGGTGTAAGCCTTTTGATACCCTCCTTTAAAATATTAAAGGACAGGTCAGTTCCATCCAGTTCATTGCCCCCATGACGGTACTGGCGTTCATGGATATCCATTAAGTAAGGCGGATTGGCAAAGATCAGGTCAAAATTGCCCTCCAGGTTTGAAAATAGGTCACTTTCGATTGGGTAGACATTGTTTAGCCCCACAAACTTTTTATTCACCTGACTATAAAACAGTGCTTTGGGATTAATATCGACACTAAACACTTCGGACACGGCGGGGAAAGACTTGGCAATGGTCAGCGCGACAGGGGAAGCCCCACAGCATAATTCCACGCTACGCTGCAACGGTTGGGGATGGGTCAATAAATGCTGCTTCAGGTGATAATAAAAACGGTAGGTATCGGGGCCAAAAAAGACTGCATCATTCTCCAGGGTTGGAAAGGCCGAGTGAATAAAGAGTTCATCTTCCAGCGAGGCTACCCGTATATTGCTGATCCACTGGTTATTTTCAATACGGATCAGGTGGGCTTTTTTTAGGGTATTAAACAGCTGTGTATCCAAATCCTCTGGGTGGAATGCTAGATTCCATCCAAAAATATCCTTGAGATTTCTTAAATTGGTTGATTGATTTTTCTTGCGCATAATGATGCGTTCATGGCTAAGCGGTGTAATCACGGTAAAGCGGTAATGTCTTTCTTTTAGAAAATTTAATAAAAATAGCAAGGCATGTTGCTGTAACAGTTGCATGTCAAAATATTGGTTCATGGGTGGCCCCTTTAAATGTTAAAAAACCTCCTTTGAAGGAGGCTTTTTCAGCTTAACCGTTGACGATTTCACCGCCATTTACATGGATGACCTGTCCTGTAATATAGCTGGCATCATCCGAGGCCAAAAACAGGTAGGCGGGGGCGACCTCACTGGGCTGTCCCATTCTTCCCATTGGGGTATCCTTGCCGAACTTGGCGACTGTTTCCGCATCAAAGCTGCTTGGAATCAGCGGTGTCCAGATTGGTCCAGGCGCCACGCCATTGACCCGAATGCCCTTTTTCTGTTTCATTAGGTTATTGGATAGGCTTCGGGTAAAGGTGGTGATGGCGCCCTTGGTACTGGCATAGTCAATTAAGGCATCATGACCATGATAGCTGGTAATGCTGGTGGTATTGATAATGCTGTCTCCCTCCTGTAAGTGGGGAAGCACTGCCTTGGTCAAATAAAACATGGAAAAAATATTGGTTTTAAAGGTTTTTTCCAGTTGTTCATTGCTGATGTTCACAATGTCATGCTGCTGGAACTGTACACCCGCATTGTTGATTAAGATGTTGATCTTGCCAAAGACTTTTAAAACCTCTGCCACACATTGATCGGCAACACTCGGATCGGTAATATCTTTCCTGAATAAAAGGCAATGCTGTCCCTCAGCTTCCACAAGCTGTTTAGTTTTTTCCGCATCTTGCTGTTCTTCCAGATAAATAATTGCGACATCCGCACCCTCACGGGCAAATAAAACCGCAATTGAGCGCCCAATACCACTATCTCCACCAGTAATCAGCGCAACCTTGTTTTTAAGCTTGGAACTTCCCTGATGGGTTGATTTAATAATCTCTGGTTCAGGATGCATAATCTCCTGTTCCCCAGGCTGGTGTTGCTGCTCCTGAGCGGGGGCAGAAGTTGGATAATGTTCTGTGGTTTGGTTCATCTTCAGCGTCCTTAACAGTTAGTTTATTTTTTTATGATCTTTTAAAAAGATGTTCTTTTTGGTGGGGTCTATGTTTATATTGGTTTGATTTGTACTTTTTAGGTATAAGGTGGTAAATAAATATAAACCTATATAATCAATAGAATCTTGAGATGGTTTTCTACCACCCTGCATTGCCATTCAGCATCATGTTGCATCCAGTCATTAGGGTTGAGGTCAATACTGGAAAAACAGGATTTCTGGTACAGGCACTATTATATAGTTCACGTTGACCTCGGTTATTGCTGGCATCTTTTTAATATTCATTTTAAAAATCCCATCTTTAATTAAAGCAATATGCAATAAGAAAATGATTGTCCAATATTGAAGTGTTTACTTGAACGTGATGTTTGTTTACTTTTAATTAATAAGATTGTTTTTATATTCTCATTGTAAGGTAATATTTATTTGTTATTTTTAATGGTGCTTTATTTTTTAGATTATTTTTAAAGTAAATATAAAAGCATTATTTTTTAAACATCTTATTAAAAAATTTATTTATAACAAGTAGGTGTAAAATTATTTTCCTCGCTATTTTGCTACATTTAAAAAGATTGAAACATTGCCAGGTTAGTCGAATAAGTTTTTATCTCTTATGGTGAATGGTGCCAATCAATAAATGGCAATTCATATAATTTTAATAGAGGAAGAGATAATCATGGCTAATCAAGATTCAAGACGCGACGATCAGGATAATAACTCAGGTACCTCAAACCGTGGATTTGCAAGTATGGATCCAGAACGATTAAGGGAAATTGCAAGCAAGGGTGGACGTGCTGCCCATGCAAGTGGAAATGCACATGAATTTACTTCAGAAGAAGCACGTGAAGCTGGAAGAATTGCCCATGAACGGGGCAACGCACATGAATTTACCTCGGAGGAAGCCCGTGAGGCAGGTTCATTAAGCCACAGAAATGATAACCGTGGCGAAAGTCGTTCCAGTGGTCGCGGTCTTGATGATGACGATGATTATGACAACCGTGGCGGCAATCGCTCAGGTGGCCGCGGTCGCAGCCGTAATGACGACGATGATTATGATAACCGTTCGGGTGGTCGAGGCCGCGGTAACGGCAATCAAAAACGTGATGAATATGGACGTTTTACATCTTAATGAAACTTCATTTAAGATCTCGTATGCTTAAATATATGCCGCTTTAAATGATTTGTCTCATTTAAAACTGGAAGATACTGAATGGAATTCTATTCAGTATCTTTTTTATATAAGAAGTTAAGGGGAGAGAGTCATCCTTTGAACAGCAACGGAGGGTAGTTTTTACTTCCAAAAAAATTCAACTATGGGTTTTTAAAATTCCTAAAATAATCAGAATATTGCACTGTCTAAAACAGCGTGGAAATGTAATAAAACAACTTAAATGTGATTTTTATCACGTTTTTACGATGATTTACCTAATTTTTAGACCAAGGGTTTTGATTATTTAATTTACTGTTTTTTATATAAAAATTATAAGTGCTACATTTTTCGTTACAACCCTTTGGTCGACAAGCCTTGTTTTTATTTGCCATAGTCCATTTGCGTAATCCAGCAAAGGTATTGCTGGATTGGTAATTTATAACCTACAACTGCTTTTATTTTAACTTTTTTGCTATGCCGCTTTCTTTATCGGCAACCACATCATTCCAACTTTATCGCAGTTGTGTTTTTTTTATTTAAAAGGGAGTTATTCAATGAACAATATAAAAATCAAAGTGAAAGATCAGTTTGAGGCCGAGAATATAGCTGTTGCCCTGATTCGAAAAGCCAATGATCAGAATATCCCACTATTCAAGCGCATAGAGCATATCGAAATCGCGGGGGACATTATTTTACCGAATATGGAGTTGCTCTACGAGAATCCCAAAGATGGCCGCATCTACCGATTTATAGAAGTAGTGAACTAGACTTTTGGGACCGTAGTAGATTGGAGCTATGATAAATCTACTACGGTCCCTATATTTTTCGCAAATTTAGACTCTTTTGATCATTCTCCATATTATTTTCAAATACTTCCCATACGAAAAAATCTGAACTGTAATGGGCTAATGAAATAAGACAGTGAAATAAAGATAAACTATCATTGAACAAGAGGATTTCAGTATGGCAAAAAATAGACGCAACTTTGATGCGAGTTACAAATTACATATTTGTGAATTGATCGTAAGCAAGGGCTGACTCTTATACAAGTTTGTACAGATAACAGTTTGGGATAAAGTAGTGTTCACTGTTGGTTAAATCAATACGATGCGGAACAATAAGGCAAAGCAGATATTGATTTAACCAAAACAACGGGATGTTCGTGAGTTGGAGCAGCAAAACAAACTTTTACGAGGTGATGTAGATATCCTAAAAAAGCTATGACTTGTTTTATCAAAATACTATAGACGAGATCAAACTATTTGAGCAGTTTAACTCACATTCGATACAGCATATGTGTATGTTGTTAAACTTTAATCGTTCCAGTGTTTATTGACGTAAGTATAGGTCAGACTTAAACAAGCATTGCTATATGAACAATTCATCATGTAGTCTGTCTAGTCGCATAACACCAGACCTAGTCTGTACAGCAGTGTGCATACATACAACTATCTTAAGGCTTGTTTATGCATGCGGATAAGAGGAGTGAATACTGTTCCCAGCAATATCAGGATTTACTTAAATGGCATAGTATTCGCTGTAGTATGAACCACAAAGGTCTATGTTATTATGATGATAATGCTGTTATGGAGCGTTTCTTTCTAAATTTGAAAATGGAATGAGGATGGCAACTATCATGCGAATCACCAAGAAGCAATCAAAGAGGTTGAGTTACTAGATTACAGTGTTTTATAATCGGGTTCGACTGCACTCAACATTAGGATATTTATCTCCAAATAGCTTTAAACGAAATATTTGCAATCTCTCTATTGCTGTGTTTGGTTTTAATTGACCATTACACTACTACATGAAAGCTGTACGTTGTAATAATAAATATTCTGGATGATTGATCTGCCCCTATGCTTATGATACATGGACTTAATTTACTGTTTTAAATCAAAAATGACGATTCAGGATATTCTGATCATTGTCATTCAAATGATGACTCCAGTTCAGATTCAAGTGGTTGTGATAGTAGCAGCAATGATTAAAAAGCTCGTACCCCTATGGAAAGAGGTACGAGTTAAACGGATGATTAAGGTAGGTCAAACCAGATCATTTGGCTGTCCTGCGATGCAGTAACGGTCGCAGTCTCATCAAATAATAATGCATCACCCGCTTTAACCAAGTGATCAGCAATCATCACTTCACCAGAAATCACATGAACATAGTTCACTTTTTTCTTTGCAGTAATCTCCAAGTGTTGATCTTTCTCAATCACCGCCGTTTTCACCTCAGCATTTTGGCGGATCAGCATTGGTGCGGATTCATCACCTGCAATCAAATGCCATTGGTTTGGATGATCTTTCGGATTCAGCTGAATTTGCTGATAAGTCGGTTCAGCATCCTGTACATTGGGTTGAATCCAGATCTGTAATAGGTGCACCGCCTTGTCATGCTTGTTCATTTCACTATGGGTAACACCTGTACCCGCACTCATCAACTGCCATTCACCCGCATTGATTTGTCCCTCATTGCCCATGCTGTCCTTATGGGAAATGGTGCCATCAAGCACACAGGTCAGGATCTCCATATTGTCATGGGGGTGTGTGCCGAAACCGTTATGGGCGGCAACCGTATCATCATTGATCACGCGGAGTGCACTGACACCCATATATTTCGGGTTGTACCAGCTACCAAATGAAAAGCTGTGGTAGGTATCTAACCAACCTGCTTTGACATGACCACGGTTTTCACTACGATGTAGATAAGCATTCATCTTTCATCTCCCAGTTATTATGTTCTGCTTGATTGTTATATTATCGATTCATAATGGTGATAAATAGTCTTTTATTGCGACATATTGTTCTATAAATGGAATGGTTTGTTGTCCTGGGTTTTTCTTGGTCAATAAAAAGGCTGAATATTTTATTCAGCCTTTTCAGGTGAGATAATTAAATGATCAAACGCTTATTTTGATTTGTTTTCCAATTGTGGAATCGCTGAACCTTGACCAACCGCAAGCAAACCAGTTTCAGTATAGATACCGAGTTTGGCACGCGTATCAGTAATGTCGAGGTTGCGCATGGTGAGCTGACCAATACGATCCATAGGTGTAAACATAGAATCACCTTTCTCCATGGTTAAACGCTCAGCTTCATAGGTGAGGTTTGGAGATTCAGTGTTCATGATGGTGTAGTCATTACCACGACGAAGTTCTAAAGTCACAGTACCTGTAATCGCTTTAGCCACCCAACGTTGTGCTGTTTCGCGAAGCATTAATGCTTGAGAATCGAACCAGCGACCTTGGTAAAGCAAACGACCTAAACGTAAACCGTTAATGCGGTATTGCTCAATGGTATCTTCGTTATGGATACCTGTTACCAAACGCTCATAGGCGATGTGTAACAATGCCATGCCTGGTGCTTCATAAATACCACGAGATTTCGCTTCGATGATACGGTTTTCGATCTGGTCAGACATACCTAAACCATGACGACCGCCGATACGGTTTGCTTCTAGAATGAATTCCACTGGATCTTCGATACGTTGGCCATTTAACGCAACAGGGAAGCCTTCCTCAAAGGTGATCGATACTTCTTCAGCATCAATTTTTACATCTTCTTTCCAGAATGCAACGCCCATGATTGGCTCAACGATTTTAATACCTGCATTGAGGTATTCCAGATCTTTCGCCTCGTGGGTTGCACCCAACATATTTGAGTCAGTCGAGTAGGCTTTTTCTTTTGACATTTTGTAGTCAAAACCATTGTCGATCAGGAACTGTGACATTTCCGCACGACCACCCAACTCATCAATAAAGGTTTGGTCTAACCAAGGCTTATAGATTTTAAGGGCAGGGTTGGTCAATAAACCATAACGATAGAAACGTTCAATATCGTTGCCTTTGTAAGTCGAACCATCACCCCAGATGTTAACATCATCTTCTTTCATTGCAGTCACAAGCATGGTACCTGTTACTGCACGGCCTAGTGGTGTGGTGTTGAAATAAGGAACACCGCCAGTGCTAATGTGGAAAGCGCCACATTGAATTGCAGCAATACCTTCAAGCGCAAGTTGTAAACGACAATCGATTAATCGAGCTTTGACTGCGCCGTATTGTTCAGCTTTCTTTGGAATCGCATCATAGTCATCCTCATCAGGTTGACCCAGATTCGCTGTATAGGCATAAGGTTGTGCACCTTTCTGCTTCATCCACAATAAAGCTGCTGAAGTATCGAGACCACCAGAAAAGGCAATCCCAACTTTTTTGCCTACAGGTACGTGCTGCAAGATAGTTGCATTATCAGTCATTGCTTGTCCTAACTTTTATGAGTAAAGACCCCGAACAGGTAGTCTTGGAGAATCAAAAATCGGAAGCATTGTAACACTTTTCATTAAGCTTGTTTTCTTCAAAGAAAAACTATCCAGAAAATTTATGCTCTAATGGGTTCAGTTTTTTTAGTTTTTAAGATTGAAAACATGATTGTTACAAGTGTTTTGACTTTAGTGTCAGCACTTTCTCAAAAAAAGCCATAAACACGCATAAAAATTCAGTTAGAGTATTATGCAACAAGTTGCAAAGCCAAAAATATAGAAGGAATATCATGACTAGCTATGCAAATATTTTAAAGCCATTACATCTCGGATTTACGACCATTAAAAACCGTGTGGTCATGGGGTCGATGCATTCAGGCTTGGAGGATCGTTTTTTTAATTATCCTAAACTTGCTGCTTATTTTGGTGAACGTGCCAAAGGTGGAGTTGGCTTAATCATCACGGGTGGGATTTCACCCAACCGTCAAGGCTGGTTATTACCTGCGGGCGGTACCATGAACAGTCTGGCAGATATTCCTCATCACCGTCTGGTCACACATACTGTGCATAAGCATGGCGCAAAAATCCTGATGCAAATTCTGCATTCAGGTCGTTATGGTTATCATCCATTTTCGGTTTCTTCTTCGCCAATTCAGGCACCAATTAATCCTTTTAAACCACGTCAAATGTCGGATAGCCAGATTTTGGCCACCATTGAGGATTATGCCCGTTGTGCAAGCCTGGCAAAAAAGGCAGGCTATGATGGTGTGGAAATCATGGGTTCTGAGGGTTATTTGATCAATCAGTTCCTGAGCAACCATGTCAATAAGCGTACAGACCGTTGGGGTGGCGATATTGAAAACCGTATGCGTTTTCCCGTGGAAATCGTCAAGGCGATTCGTGCCAAAGTCGGTGAAAAATTCATTATTTGTTTCCGCCTGTCCATGCTTGATTTAGTGCATGATGGCAACACCATGCAGGAAGTGATCGTTATTGCCAAAGCATTGGAAAAAGCGGGAATCACACTTCTAAATACAGGGATTGGTTGGCATGAGGCGCGTATCCCAACCATTGTAACCTCAGTCCCACGAGCTGCATTTGTTGAATATACCGCTGTGGTTAAACAGCATGTTTCAGTGCCTGTCATTGCCTCAAACCGTATCAATATGCCAGATGTTGCCGAAGAGATTGTTGCTTCAGGACAGGCGGATATGGTGCAAATGGCACGACCATTCCTTGCTGATCCATATTGGGTCAATAAAACTGCAACCAACCGTGTTGATGAGATTAATACCTGTATCGCATGTAATCAGGCGTGTTTGGATCATGCCTTTAAAAATGAGCGTGTTAGCTGTTTGGTTAACCCACAGGCATGTTTTGAAACGGAATTGGTTTATATCAAAACCAAGAAACCAAAACGTGTTGCGGTTGTGGGTGGCGGTGTTGCAGGGATGTCGGCTGCAACAGTTGCTGCCAGCCGTGGACATGCTGTGACATTATTCGAAGCAAATAATGATGTGGGTGGTCAGTTTAATTTAGCGAAAGTTGTTCCTGGAAAAGAAGAGTTCCATGAAACTATTCGTTATTTTAAAGTCCAATTAAAGCAGACAGGTGTGGATGTTCGCTTAAATACCAAGGTCAATCGTGAACAGTTGGAACGTGAGGGTTTTGATGAGGTTGTGATTGCAACAGGTGTGGTGCCACGTGCCCTAAAAATTCAGGGGAGTGATGCACCACAAGTCCTGTCTTATGCAGAAGTGCTAAAAGGCGCTAAGGTTGGACATAAGGTTGCTGTGATAGGGGCGGGTGGTATTGGTTTTGATGTGTCAGAGTTTTTGCTAAAACCACCACATCAACCACAGCCACAACCATTGGCAGAATGGCAACGTGAATGGGGCGTTGATCCAAATCCTAACTATATTTCTGAAGGCGGTACGCAACGTCCAGAAGTTGAAATGCCAGTACGTCAGATTTATTTATTGCAACGTAAAACAACACCGTTGGGTATTGGCTTGGGTAAAACCTCGGGCTGGGTGCATCGTGCACAGTTGAAAAAGCATGCTGTGCGTATGTTGCGTGGCGTACAGTACAAGGCTGTAACTGACGAAGGCCTATGGGTTGAGCATAATGGCCATGACCAGTTATTGCGTGTGGATACCATTGTTGTGTGTGCAGGCCAGGAGTCTGTAAAAGATTTAGTACCACGGGAGAATGAAACTACACTGGCAAAATATCATGTGATTGGTGGTGCTAAGTTAGCGGGTGAGCTGGATGCCAAGCGTGCGATCCGTGAAGGTGCTGAACTGGCGGCTAAACTTTAACAATTGATGAAACAATATGCATTTGAATACATTGCAGTTAAATTTTTCTTGAATAAAGCAAACAAGCTTTGTATTCTTAGGCACATGGAAGCGTGGCAGAGCGGTTTAATGCACCGGTCTTGAAAACCGACGAGGGTGTGAGTCCTCCGTGAGTTCGAATCTCACCGCTTCCGCCAAATATTTAAATAAGCCCTTGTTTTTACAAGGGCTTATTTTTTATCTGCGTGTTTACCCCTCAACTTACCCCTCATCAAACTTTGGATTGGATCATATGATTTAGAACTTCATAGGATAAAGAAATTAATAAGTTGAGTATTCGATGGTGCTTAATATTGGATCTGTTCAAGTCACAACTTATATGTTGATTCTAAGAAATCTTCTATTTTCTGAAACCAATGTATCCCATCTACTCATACGGGTGTTCTCCTGATTTTAAATGGGAGTTTTGTTTTTGATTGTTCCGAATCTTCTTTAGGTAGTTCACTTTTTTTCGCTATTTTTTTTCTTTCAGATTTTGGTCTTTTATTAAACTCTCTCTTGTTCCAAGAACTTTGTATTCTTTTTAAAACTTGATTATAAGCATCAGGGCTAATCAAATACCAAAAATTCAATTGAGAAATTATAAAGCTTCTTTTTTCTTTTAATGTATGTGGGATATGTTCGATATCAACTTTTCTGCTTATGTAATCAAATAACCATTCAATATAGTCCTTATTTGAAAGCTTGCTCTTTATAATGTTTTTAGAAATTTTATGGATATTGCTATAAGTATTTAATGTATTCTCAAATAAGCGAACATGATGTTGAGATATTGATGTTAATTCTTTATGGGCCATTTCTAATGTGATGTTCTTATTTGCTCTGATATTCGCTGTATTAAAATATAAATCTTTTGGAAGTTGAGGTAAAAAATTATATAGGTCAACAATAGAGTCACTATCTTCTAATTTTTCTATTTCATTAAATTGCTTTATTATATTTTCCTTTTCATCATCCAAATAGCAGTTTGTTTTAATTTCATGGAAATAGGCAAGATATTTATCATCTTCTATTAGTTCTAAAAATCTTCTTAATCTCTGATCGAATATAATATCTAATTTACTATCCATATAATCGAGAATCTCTTTGAAAGTTTGCTCTTGTTCCCATTCAGTTGATAGCCCATGAACGAGTTTCATGGTATTTATCATGGTAATCTGTCTGACCTCTTTGAGACTGGTTATGTTTTTTATTTGTTCTAGTATGTCCTCTTCATGGCGAACTGGGCGACGACCTATGATTTTTTCTACATGTTGGATTAGGCGAGCATGAATCCAAATGTTCATGACAGGATCATAGCTGTCGAGCTTCTTCTTGAACTGCTCTGAGTAAGATGATTTGGTTGTCATTTTTATATTTCTACACCGTGTCTAAATTGCTAATAGAGTAGTAAGAATTTTTTAAGAAAATGGTATGAAATTGGTTAGAGTAGCGTAACTTTTAAGTAAGAAATGAGTAAGAATTTATCTGATCTAGCACTGGTTAAACATGGGGTTTTCCCACTATTTAGATACTTTAAGCTGAAAATTTTTCTATTAACAGTATTTTTATAAGCTCTTATGTCAGAAAAGTCAATGTGTGCTTATCTACTATAATTGGTTAAGAGAGATTCCAGATCCATTGGAATACATATCATCTCCATGAACACAATTCAGTGTTCATACTAAATAGGAGAAATGGATATGTCTACTCAATGTCCTATGTGTCAATCGACACACATCAGTAGTAAAAATTATGGTCGTAAGATAGGGGGTACAGTAGGCACAACTGCTGGAACAGTGGGCGGTGTAACCACAGCTTTATCTACTGCTCAGGTGGGAGCAACGATCGGTATGTTTGCAGGACCTGTTGGCTCAATCTTTGGTGCGCTTGCAGGTGCAGCCATTGGTGGCTTAGTGGGTGGAGTTGCAGGCTGTACTGCGGGTACAGCATTAGGTGAGATGGTTGATGAAAATATTCTGGATAACTTTCAGTGTCTAACGTGTGGTCATTGTTTCAACCATACAGCGCAATGATTCATATCCTTTATGTAATTCCTAGAGGATTGAACGATACTTCTATCTACAACATGACCAGCCCTTTTAGGGCTGGTCATGTTGTATAGCCAGTTTTAAATTTTGGTTTGAAATGCTGATTTGGAACAAGACATTTACCTAAGCCTACCAATGCCATGTTAAAAAATGATTCCAACGCTAGTTGTTATAGAGGAGTACGCAGAATAGAGGATTCATAACTTTCCCAATACGAATCCCACTGTTGTAGTCCTTGAAATTGAAACAATTTAATCTCAATGGAGAACCGCTATGAACAACTTGGCAACCACACATAATATAGAGCCTGTAGCTACAGTGAAAAAGATCATTCGTTTAAAACGAGTGATTGAGCTGACAGGGCTTTCACGTTCCACCATATATGATCGGATTAATCCAAAGTCCAAACGTTATGACACCAGTTTTCCAAAGTCGATCAGGCTAGGTACATCACATCTGAATACAGGAGCGGTGGGGTGGATTGAATCAGAGGTTCAGGAGTGGATTCAGCAACGTATCCAAGCCAGTCAATCAGCATAGTCACCTCATTATCACTGCATAATTCAACAGCAGTATTTGATCCCCACATTCTAAATTAAAAAATCCTCCAATGTAGTGTGATGTCTAGTGGTTAAGGCTATTCTCTTTAATCAATTCATAATGTAAAAGTACTCAAAGTATTCTGGTACTTATATTATTAATATACTACTACTCTAGTTACTATAATAAGACCATCTAGTTATTCTTATGAAGTAATCTTATATCTACTTATAAACCAGTCTGTTTTTGAATCAATTATCCTCAAGATAATTGATAGGATAGTTATGTCTGATAAAAAGTGGATTTTAATAGGAAAGAGTGGGCATCACGTTACTTGGTAATAACTGAGTAAACAAACATGGTTAATCTATACAAGCAAGATCTGCTAAATCAATTAAGTGATGATGAATAC
>NZ_JAOCLL010000033.1:0-18882 GCF_029845285.1 Acinetobacter sp. GD03645
AATTTAGATACGATTCAATATATTTTAAAGCTGAAATGCTTTTCCAACCAACATATTGCATAAGGGGCTTTAATGTCCCAGCCATTACATTACACTTGCCCTATGAATAAAGTCACTGATCACTTTCCCTTCCGTGTTCTACAGTATCTATAATACCAAATGGGGGGGAGAGCAGCTAAATAAGTATAAATTTTAGCAGATGGGCTTTAATTAAGTTTTAGCTCTTATTTGGTTAAACCAATATAAATTCGACTAGCCCAGCTTTCTAGATCCTCAATAGCGACTTTTTGGCCCTCATCAATACGTGGGTGATTAAATCTGACTTGTTGAGTTGCTATTTTTCTGATGAAGCTATGTGGCCAATTGAGTGTTTTTTGAACCACAAATTTACGAAGTTTTTCATAATCTTCTTCCCAGCAATTCATATCTTTTATGGTTAATAATTGGGTTGAAAGACGTGTCGCATTATCGGAGGTATCAACTTCAAGTAAAATGAAATGCTGACCTTGATACAGAAAATGTACTTCAGCGATACAACGTGGTTTATCATCAGCCTTTAGATGTTTGGTAAACCCTGCTACTTCAGGTAGAACTTTTAAAGTTAGTGAATATTGTATTCCATACTTCTCTTCAAGTTTATAAAGCATCTTTATAAAAGCCGAGAAGCGGTCTAGATATAAATGAGCATCATTGGTTTGATCCTTTGCACCCTCAAAATCCCCCGCTTTAACTGAACCACTAACTCCTGGTTCATCTGCATTCACATCACCAATCAATTCATCAATATACTCTTGAGCATTATCCACAATAACAGCGTTTTTTGTACCAGTTTTATCTGCGACTTTCCCAGTTTCAAATGGATCATCAAAATCAAGTAAAGTGGTTGGACCATCTACAATAGTAGGCTTATTGCTAGGGGTTGCTTCTTCCTCATCATTGAGTTTAGGTTCTGCATGATTCGACTTTGGCGGTATGGTACTGGTATTACCCGATTTTTTTGAGGCTTTAGAAAATTTATCGTGATGAAAATAAACAGGCTTATCAATATGAGTGGAGAGTCCAGAAAAGCCAATGATTTCATCAATCTTGAATGTATTGGTTAACTTGTCATAGTAACCATGTGCCTCAATGTTTACGTCTGCTAAATTGGGTGGGGTAAAACTAAAGTTCCATGTTCTTAACGTATTATTGATGCTTTCAAAAGCCTGACACTGTTGGGCGATGCTTTCGTATGAAGCTCTTATGTTTTTATTTAGGAGTAAATATGCAAGAAATCGACGAAAACCAGGTTTATTGAAATGAGAAAGTGCAAGTGAACACTCACATGAGGGAAGAACATTAATCAAGTAATGATCAGTCTTGTTCTGAATATCAAAGTCTTCTGCCAGCACATTCAACTCCAGTGCAGATCGAGTAAGGTAAGCATTCTGGAAGAAGAAAGCTCTTGCTAACTCAAGCTGTGGCAATTCAATATGAACCTGTTTAACGGTTTGTGCTTCATTTGAAAATGTTGCCAAAGCATCAAAACCAAAAAAATGAAATTGTGATTTGGATTGAGCAAAAGACATCCACTCTGAGGGTAAGGGACATCTAAATTTTAGATGAAATCCAGACTTTCGATGTTCATTTTGGGTGGAGTTGATAATTCGGCGTTTGGCCAACAAATGCATGTGGGAAAAAGAGGTGTAATATTTTGCTTTAGACTCTTCAGATTCCCCCCACAGATTAATAAACCAAGGTTTATCATCATATTTAAATAGTCGTCCTATACCTGTAATCAATGTATCTAAAGGGAGGCGTTTAATGTGCATAAATCTTCTTCTCACAAATCATATTTAGGAAAATTTGGGCTTCTTGAGTAATTCTTTCTTTACTTAATCCTGCAAGTCGTAATATCCGCCATCTATCTGTAGTACTGGATTCGGTATAACCAAGCCTGATCGTGGCATGGGTAATTCTTCGTATTTGATAAGCCATTGTATCTTCAGAATAAGTTGAAAGAAATTTGGAACTTAAAGGCAGTTGGTGCAAATGTTTGGAAATGGAATTTCCTTTGGATACCTGATTGAGAAACCAATTTTTTGACATTCTTGGACAAGCTAAATCATTATTTGAACGATATAAAACTTTGAATAATTCTTTGGTTATTGAAAAATCACGTATAAGCCAATTTACTTTATTTTTTCGGACTTGAGGTTGTGATAAATGTCTTGAATTAAAGGTCAGTAGCCAATTTTGATCATTTCTATATAGCCACATATAAATTGCCTGACCTGACTTAATATTACGGCCAGTCGTTACACCATGAAGTAGCACGATATTTTGCCATTTTTGTCTCATCTCTCTTATTTTTATAGGAGGAACATTCTCAGTAGAAATAGGTCGTTTTACAAAATATGGGGTTGTTGAAATAGAACCCACATATTGCATAATTTCTTTAGGTGACATTTCGGGTATAAATGAAGACCAGATAATACAATGTTCTAAGAAACTAAAGGCTTTGCGATGTTTTCTGAAAATCGATCTAAACCAAGATGTATCTTGATCAGGATCAATCCCTAAATTCTTAGATTTGAGATAGACATCGTTAAACTTATTAATCACCTGCTCATAGGTCTGATCATGACAAACATGATTCCCCCTGCGGAAATTCTTTGCATCAGCAATTTCCAGATAGAATCTAGTCCATTGTTCATGGCTTGGGGATGATTGAGGATCGAGTTGTAATAAATCTACAGCCATTTGCCCTAATATGAAGTCTTCCTTGTAATAGGAATAAGCAGAGTCTTGAGTTTGATTTGGTAATAAGGGCAAGAAAAGATGCCGATGCTGTTGTTGAATATAATCCTGAGACAGAAGTGAACAATTGTGTTTCAGGCAGATTGAAAGATTGGGTAGAAACCAGGCTCTATTCCAGAAATACTCTCCATAAGTTTCTCGTTGCTGCTGTATGCAGATTGGACAGTAGTGGAATTTGGTGTTGTTGGAGACTCTGGAAGCATTCAGACCAAGCATAAGATGAATAGATCCAGATGCCTGCTCAGCCATTAAAATGATTGCTTTTTGTCGATGGGATTCCTGAACAAAAGGTGCATATAAGCCAAACATCGTATGTTTGTAAATCAAGTCTATTAAACTAAAACAGCCAGTTCGCTCTAATAAATGTACGATAGCATTTAAATGACTGGGTAAGTCTATGGTAGCAACGACTTTTCTATCTTGGTAAACCTCATCAAGTAACTGTTTAGGACTTTGAATGCCATGGTGTAATCCAGCACGGGCGATGGTACTGTAAATCAGCTCATCAGGAAGCGGTGTTGGAAAATTCCACATGATTCTTCCCCTATACTATGACAACAGGTCTGACATTTGCAGAATTAAACCTTGATGGTCTAATTGGGTATAAATACTTTCTGGGCTGGTTGGGTTTATAGAAAAAATATGCCGAAGATCGGTATTTTCCAGCTCATTCCATTGCTTTAAGCTAATGCGTTGGTTTTTCTTTTTGGTTGCTGGTGCGTGTGGCGGTGTATTGTCTGTCTCCATTGCCTGAACAATAGCAGCCAAGAGCTGTTGTCTAGATATTTGGGGTTTTAATGCTACAATTTTTTGAATGGCAAAGATGATGGAGTCTGATGGAAACTCATCTTTTAGCATCAGATATACACGTCTTTGATCATCATTACTCAACTGTTTTAAGGCTCGATCTTCTTCCGATTCGACGGCAGAAGCGGAGATTTTTTGAATAAGATGGATGATTTTCTTATCCATATCGGGTACAGCCAAATCTGAGAATTGAGCGATTCGTTCAGGTATACCTGAACGTAATGCACTGAGCATAGGATGTACAAGTTTCAGTTCATCCTCATAAACACGTTTCAGTAGCTCTACAGTAATCGTTTCTGCTCCCGTGGCGAGGGCACGTAACTGGGCTAAAATAAATAGTTTTACTACAATATCGAGAATACCTTGGCTCAAATCAAACCAGGTATCTCGAATCTCATCACTTAAGATAGGGTCTCTTTTCTGCAAGTACTGCAACTTCCAAAGCGTATTGGTAAATGCTATCCATTCAGGGTTTTGACTATTCTGATCAGCTAGGTATTGAGGGATTGGGTTCCAAAAAATAGATCCTAGACCAGCAGCACGTCGGCTGGAGCGTAGATCAAGATCAAAAATATCTCTTGCTTTAGGCGTCCCCACAAAAAGTACAGGAATACCAATGGTATTGCTCATGGTGACAAAGAAGTTGAGCATTGTCTCTGAACCGCCAGACTTTGCCCGACTCAAATGTTGGATTTCATCAATGACTAACAGGCCTAAGGCAAACATATTGGCTGTTTGCGCCATGAGGGCAAGCATGGTTTCTACCCCATGTCTTTTCATCCCATACTTTTTCTCATAATTTGATCTCATGATTTTATCAACGGCACGGAAGAAATTAAGACAGAGTTCTTTAAGTGAACCATCGTGGGAACAGTCTATTTTTAAGTAAACGATTTGATATTTGTTTAATAACGGATGAAAAAGAACCTGATCGTAAGTATTTAATATTCTGCGTAGAGATGTTGTTTTACCACTACCTGAACAGCCGATAATGGCCATGCTTAGAGCGGTTGACTCAGCCTCATCAAAACGTTTGGCATCCAAGTCACCTGTTTGCAATCTCTCGTAACCATTTTGCAGATGTTGTTGTAATTTCCCCGTGTTTGGATTACGACCAACATATCCTCCACGAATCATGAGAGAGATACGTTCACTCAGTAACATATGCATTGCTAAAGGCTGGAAAAATGAACCTGTGATCTGATGGATATTATGGGCACGAATAACCCTTTTTTGTTTTATATCATCAAGTGTGGGTATTACTTTTGAGATGAGATTTTTGGTATCTTCAAAAGGCTCCTGAATAGGAGGTAAAGCTTCGATGAAAGGATTACCTTTGTAAGCATGAACACCAGTGTCATGATACTCCGCATTTTTTATTCGATTACTTGTCATGACTGATCATCCTCATCATCAAAGAAACCTGGAACGAATTGTGGATAGCTGGATTCATCTTGTTTCGGCTTAAATGAAATAATCGTTCCCTGATCTTTAGGGGACTTATCAGACTTTAAGTATCTATTTGATAATTTCTCATTTTCACGAACAGATTTTTTATTCGATTTAATTTCAGATAAACGCTGACGGTTTGACACACTAGAATTGGTCGCCATTTTTTTTGATTCAGCAATGGTGTCACGAATAAATTGATCCAACTCTCTACGGGCAGTTTTACTGTTATCTTTTTCAATCGCATGTAGATTCTTTTCTTGATCTTGTATCTCCCAGACTTGCCAAAATGACATACCCGCAAATTGACGACTTTTGGTTGATAAAGAACATTCCCAATAGATCGTACTATCATGTTTCGGGAATAAATATATTTTATCTACACAACTTGGGTCATAGGCAGCTTGGAGATCCTGTGGGCGAGAGACTTCTTTACTACGATGTAACTAGCCTTCTCTGAGTATTTCTGAGCCAATGTAATATAGTCCCCATAAATTGACACCAGAAGTGGAAATGGAAACTTTCTTACGAGGCAATATCATGATCCGTAAACTATCTGGATCTACAGTACGAAGATGGCCTGTACGGTTTTGTATTCCCCAGTTCCATATATGTAATGGAATAGAGGGTAAGTCTGGTGGAAAATCTGCATCTCTGTCATAAGTATCCAATACATGATACTGATTACGATAAAGTATCGTCTTTATGATCATCTTGGCAAAGGCAGAAATAGGTACAACCGCCTCAAGACGGTAATCTTTTTCACCATGTTTTTGAATACGATTCCCTTTGACTACGCCAGGGGCGTAAGGTTTGAATTCTGCCTGTAATGTTCCGAAATAGCGTTCAACAATGCCCTTTGCATCCCCTTGATAAGCAGGTGCATTTTCAATACGAACATTATAACCCTGGACTAAGCGTTCGACCTGATGACTCATCATTTCACCACGGTCAGCAAGAATGGCATCAGGTAAACCTAGGGTTGGCCATTGTTCTGGCTCGATATCAATTCCAAGTAATTTGCATAAACTGACTTTATCACTGCAAGCATTTACAATCGCCTGCATGGCAACAACATAGGATGGATTATGAAATCCGATATAGAATCCCACGACCATTCTGCTAAAAACGTCAACCACTACATATAGGATCGGACGACCTAGAATCTTGCTTCGATCATCATCAGCAACTAAATAGATATCGGCAATAGTTGCATCAATTTCATAACGACTACCAGGCCCAAGCGTATTTGCTGTAGCAGTTCCACTTAATGGTCGTACGTCTTTTTGGAAACTTAATACAGGAGTTCTGGCTTCTATTATTTGTGGAAGCTCGTATTCACGTTTGTAGAAATGGTCAAACTGTCTACGGGTCGGAATATCTCCCTGTTTTACATGTGGATAATGTTGGACAAAAAGTTCTTCAAATTGTCGATGAGCAGATGTGATATTAATTTTCTTGTCACTTAATAATTCAGATTCAACTGTTAAACGAAATAGCCGTTCAATTTCAGGCGTGACTTTAATACCAGTTCCATTGCCAAATTTACGCTTTGCTCCAGATTTTTGAGAACCAGCTAAGGTTCTTGGCTTTCCTGGTGCACCAGCATTTCTATAATCTGGCAATAAGGCATTTGGAATTTGGCCTCTCTGCCAATAGCGACGTAGGTATTTGTATATCGTCGCCTTCGTTGCGATATTGGTCTGCTCTACTAAACGAACCCGTTTAGCTCTAATCTCTTCATTGAAACAGCCTGTGTCATATACGATTGGTTCAATAATTCGGTAAGCCTGAGCACGTTTTTCAAAAGCGACTGAGTTTACGGGTGGCTCTATAGACTTAAGATATTCAAAAGGGTCTGAACTTCTAAATAAGCGTTTTTCATCAATCCATTGTGAAAGTTGTTCTTCAAGAACTAAAGATGGAACTCCTTTGGCTTCTTCCATATGAATCCATATGATTTCGCCAGATTGAAAGAATAAAATCCGGTAGTGGCTTTCATCAAATTTAACGACCTCATTGATTTGCCACATAAGACATCTCTAAATCAAACACTAGGTCAGACCCTTTTAATTTCTGGAATGGCTGTTGGATATCAAATTTAATTAAACGATTTGCTATAAGTGTTCTTAAATATCGTAGGGTCGTTCCAGCCGTAGTTCTTTCCTGAATATCAATCTCTTTACAGAGTTTAATGATAGAAATCCCTGGTTTTTTTGAAAAATAATAAGAAATGGTATGTAGGCTATCCCAGATATCAGGCTCTAACTGTTCCGTAACAAAGGGGCTCAACCATTCAAGATTTTTTCGGGCAGTTGAGGGAATATTTTGTTCCGTCACAATACTCCAAGGGATTTCTTTGAGTTCCCAGTAACGACGCTCAATTTCGAGTTTTTCAATTGTTCTTTCTTTGATGAGTTCTTTTAAGGGCTTTACTTGGATAACGAATTGAGGTTTTTTCTTGTCATTCGTATCAATCAGAAAATCGGAAGTCATGACCTGTTCTAAGCCTTGTATGCTTGAATGCCTCAAACCATGTTCTAAACAGATTTCTCTTGTATCATCTATATTCAAAGGAAATTGTTCCCGAATATCCTGAACAGAATTAGACCAATCTAAAATCAAGAAAACATACAATTCTAAATTAGAAAGTAAGTGATGAACTCTTTGTGTTTTATGAGAGTAAATACGATGAGAGACCCCACGAGAGGGTACATCCTGAATAGTCAGCCATGATTGGTAATCTTTTTCCATATCCTGCCCATGACCATCTTTTATTCTTTTGCTAATTTGTTGTTGTGTGAAGCATCTCCGTGCTCTACTCATAGAAAAACCCAGCCTACTTTTTAATCAGTATAGCTGGGTTTATTCAGTTTACAACTTTTATTTCTAGTTTAAAGCTATATTTTACAATAACTTATTCCACAGTAACACTCTTCGCTAAATTACGTGGCTGATCGACATCAGTTCCGCGTAATACCGCAACATGGTAAGAAAGTAGCTGTACAGGAATACTGTAAACAATCGGTGCCAGCCATTCATTGACAGATGGAATGTGAACCACATGCTGACGGTCTTTACCGTGAATACCACTGTCCTGGTCAGCAAATACAAACAGCTCACCGCCACGTGCCTGAACTTCTTCCATGTTCGACTTGAGTTTATCGAGCATGTCATCGTTTGGCGCCAGAATCACCACTGGCATTTCATTGTCCACCAAAGCCAATGGCCCATGTTTCAGTTCGCCTGCCGCGTAACCTTCCGCATGAATATATGAAATCTCTTTCAGCTTCAACGCACCTTCCAGCGCAATTGGGAAATGTGTGCCACGACCCAGGAACAGGCAATGGTTTTTCTCAACAAACAAGGTGGATAAACGCAGGATTTCTGTATTGCACTGTAAGGTATCCAGAATCACTTTAGGACAGTGCCATAATCCCTCAATGATCTGGTTGCGTTGATTCTCAGAAAGGTGTTGCTTCACTTCACCGATCTTGAGAATCAACAACATGAGTGCTGCCAGTTGGGTGGTAAAGGCCTTGGTTGATGCCACACCGATTTCAGGACCCGCCAGCGTCAATAAATGATAATCTGTTTCGCGAACCATAGATGAAGTCGCAACGTTACAAATCGTCATGGTGGTGATGTCAAGGTTTTGTGCATTGGCACGTTTTTGTGTTTCACGTAACGCTGCCAGCGTATCTGCTGTTTCACCAGACTGGGAAATACAGATATACAGCGTATTGGCGACAATCACTGGCGTGCGGTAGCGAAATTCACTGGCAATCTCAACCTGGCAAGGTACACCGATCAACTGTTCAAACCAGTATTTGGCGATCATCCCTGCATGGTAGCTAGTACCACAGGCAATGATTTGTACCTGCTGGATTTTGCCAAAGTCAGCATCGGCATGGTTGAGGAAATCATCACGTAAGCTATTGCCATTTAAAGCTTGAGAAATGGTCTGCTGAATCGCTTCAGGCTGCTCATAAATTTCCTTGAGCATGAAGTGTTTATATTCACCTTTAGATACATTGCTGACCGTTGCATCCAGTTCCTTTACTGGACGTTCAACGCGCTTACCATCAACAAATACTTCAATGCTGCTGCGGGTTAGACGCGCAATATCACCCTCTTCCAGGTAGACGAAGCGATTGGTGACGGGCAATAAGGCCAACTGGTCGGAACTAATGAAATTCTCACCAATACCGACACCAATGACCAGTGGTGAACCTTCACGAACGGTAATCATTTCATCTGGATGTTCAGTATGCACAATTCCAAGTGCATATGCACCCTTAAGTCGGGGTACAATATTCTGGACTGCTCCAAGCAGGCTATCGGTTTGTTTTAAGGCATTATTGACCAGATGCGCAACCACTTCGGTATCGGTCTGTGAGGTGAATACATAACCCAAGGCCTGTAATTCATCCTTGAGTTCCTGATAGTTCTCAATGATACCGTTATGCACAACCGCAACATTGCCTGAAACATGCGGATGCGCATTGTTTTCCGTTGGTTTGCCATGGGTTGCCCAACGGGTATGTGCAATACCGACATTCCCTGTTAAATGTTGTTCTGATACCGCCTCAGCCAGATTGGCCACCTTACCCACACGGCGTTCACGCAGGATGTGTTGATTGTTTAATAATGCCAAGCCTGAAGAATCATAACCACGATATTCAAGGCGTTTTAGACCCTCGATCAATACTTCTGTAATATTACGTTCTGCAACGCCACCAACAATGCCACACATAATAGAATCCTCTTATTTTTTCAATTTTTGGGGACGTTGATAATTAGATTTTTCAAACTGTTTAGCACGTTCAACCGCTAAACTATGTTCATTTACATCTCTGGTCAGGGTTGAGCCTGCACCTGTGGTCGCACCATCACCAATTTTAATTGGGGCAACCAGTGAATTGTTGGTGCCAATAAACACTTGGTCACCAATAATGGTACGGTGTTTGTTGGCACCGTCATAGTTACAGGTGATGGTGCCTGCACCAATATTACAATCCACGCCGATGTCAGCATCACCTAAATAGGTGAAGTGGTTGGCTTTGGAGCCTTGACCAATATTTGAGTTTTTCACCTCAACGAAATTGCCGATGTGAACATCATTGTCAAGGTTGGCACCTGGACGTAGGCGGGCAAAAGGACCGATCTGGGTGTTTTCACCCACAACCGCATTTTCAAAAACACTATAAGCCTGAACTTTGGTACCTGCTGCAATACGGGTATTCTTTAAAATACATCCTGCACCAAGCTGGACGTTATCGCCCAGCTCACAATCCCCTTCGATGATCACGTTCACATCAATCTGCACATCCTGACCACATTTTAGGCTGCCGCGGAGGTCGAAACGATTTGGATCGATTAAATGCACCCCTTGCTGCATCAGTTCTTTGGCCTGTTGCTGCTGGAATTGACGTTCCAGAGTTGCAAGCTGTAAACGGTCATTCACCCCTTCAACCTCGAAAGCCAGTTCAGGTTGAATTGAGGCGATTTCCAGGCCATCCGCAACGGCCATCGCCACAATATCGGTCAGGTAATATTCGCCCTGCACATTATTATTGGATAGTTTTGGCAGCCATTGATGCAGCTTGGCATTGCTAACGCAATAAATGCCTGTATTGATTTCCTGAATCTGGCGCTGTTCTTCATTGGCATCCTTGTGTTCAACAATTGCCTGAATCTTGCCTGCCTGACGAACGATCCGACCATAGCCCGTTGGGTTTTCAACGTTTAGTGTGATCATGCCAATACCAGACTCACTTGAGGCTTCAAGCAGCTGCTCAAGGGTGCTTTGACGAACCAATGGGACATCACCATATAGAATCAGGGAAATTCCATCCTGTGGCAGCACAGGCAGGGTCATTTGCACGGCATGGCCTGTTCCCAATTGCTCAGCTTGTTCAACCCATTCAATGGCTTGATTGGCAAAGCTTTGTTTAACCAGTTCACCGCCATGACCATAAATGGTGATAATATTTTGGGCATGTAGTTTTTGTGCTGTTTGAATCACATGACCAAGTAAAGGCTGACCTGCAAGCGGTTGTAGAACCTTGGGTAATTGAGAACGCATCCGCGTTCCTTTTCCTGCTGCAAGAATAATCACAGTTGTTGACATAATTAACCCTACTGGTTTAAGTCAAAAGTAGAAGTGGAGAAGAGATAGGCAGATTGCTGCCCAAAGTCCAGCAATAATGTCATCCAGCATAATACCCAGACCACCAGACACTTTCTGGTCGGCCCAGTTGATTGGGAATGGTTTCCAGACATCAAAGATACGGAATAATACGAATCCAGCAATGACCCACAACCCATTCATTTGCTGTAAATAAAGCAAAGGCAGGAAAGTAATGGACTGTCCTGCGAACTCATCCCAGACAATACGTCCATCATCATGGACATTGATGACTTTGGCGGTTTGTCCGCAGATATAAATGCCCACAACCGACATGATCAGGATGGCAATCAAGCTGCCATAGAAACCCAATTGTAGCCACAATGGCACAAACAGCAGGGCAAAGGCTGAACCAAATGTTCCAGGTGCCTTGGGCGCTAAGCCAGAACCGAAACCGACACCGCAAAAAACGATGCAGCGGTTGAACCAGCTCATTTGTTTAAAGTGAATCGGTGGCTTATGCAAAGTGTTGATATCCCTGAACAGGTAATGGGTGATTTTCGCCCATATACACAAATGACAATCCAGTTTGTTGGGTAATTTCGCCGATTATTGTAAGCGGAACATCTAATTGTTGTCGAAGTAGTTTTTCAAAATTTTGCGGTGATATTGTAAAGCACAGCTCATAATCGTCACCACCCGCAAGGGCGTAGTGCCATGCCTGCTGTTTTTCCAGCTTTTTGAGTGATTCATCAATTGGAAGCTGATCAAGTTGTAGTTTTGCACCGACATTGGACGCTTTGAGAATATGTCCCAAGTCCTGGGCCAATCCGTCCGAAACATCAATCATACTGGAGGCCAGACCTTTGAGCTGCTGTCCTAAGTTACAACGTGGCGTTGGATAATCAAGTCGTTGCTGTAGGGCATGACCAAGATGCTGTAGCCCAAATGCGGCATCGCCAACCTGACCACTGACACAAATGTAGTCACCCACTTGTGCACCTGATCGGGTAATGGCCTGACCCTGTTCAATCCAGCCCAGTGCCGTGACCGTGATGGTCAGTTGGGAACTCTGTGTGGTATCGCCACCAATCAGACTGACACCGAATTGATCACAGCAATCGAATAGTCCCTGACTAAAGCCAGCCAGCCAGCCATGATCAACTGTTGGTAGGCTTAATGCCAGTAAAATACTATGCGGTTTTGCACCCATTGCAGCAAGGTCAGATAAATTGACCGCCACACTTTTCCAGCCGATGGCATGTGCTGAAGTGTTTAGGGGAAAATGACGACCAGCAACCAGTGTATCGGTACAGATCACCAGTTGTTGTGAGGGAGGAGGTGTAACAATGGCTGAGTCATCACCAACTCCTAAACTGACACCAGATTTTGATGCGCGTTTAAAGTATTGGTCAATAATTGAAAACTCAGCCATGACACAAGCCTGTTATTTAGCTTGCTGTTTTTCAGCTTCACGAAGCTTTGAGGAAAGACGGTCCAGTACACCATTGATGTATTTATGGCTGTCCGCACCACCAAAGTGTTTTGCCAGCTCAATCGCTTCATCCAGCACCACACGGTATGGAACTTCGAGATGATCCCGTAATTCATAGGCACCGAGTCGTAAAGTGGCAAGTTCCACGCCATCGAGGGCATTTAACTCACGGTCAAGGACAGGGATGAGCAACTCATCCAGAGCGTCATGTTGGGCAACCACTTGAGTGAGCAATTCATGGTAATAGTTAAGGTCAACCTTGTGCATGGCATTTTCAACACGAGTGCGTGCCTCAATTTCATGGACAGGGTTCTGACTCATTTGCCATTCATAAATCCCTTGTACAGCAAAACGACGTGCTTTGCGTTTCGCTGCATAAGCGGCCTGAAGTGTTTGCGACATGCTTTAAATTGCCTTTAATAAGTTAACCATTTCGATTGCAGTCAATGCAGCTTCGCTACCCTTGTTACCTGCTTTCGTACCAGAACGTTCAATTGCCTGCTCAATGCTGTCAGTTGTCAACACCCCATTGATTACAGGCATAGTGCTTTCAAGTGCAACCACCCCCAAACCTTTGGCACATTCACCCGCAACAAAGTCAAAGTGTGGTGTGCTACCACGAATCACTGCACCGAGGGCAATGATGGCATCAAACTTGTTTGAGGCAGCCAGCTTTTTCGCAACGATTGGCAGTTCCCATGCACCAGGCGCATGAATCACGGTAATCGCATCTTCTGCAACGCCATGACGTTTTAAGGTGTCAATCGCACCTTCCAGTAAATGTTCAACCACGAAGCTGTTGAAACGACCAACCAAGATCGCATAACGACCTTCGCTTGCGAGATGTAGTAAACCTTCAATTCGGCGAATTGCCATAACAACCTCGATTATTTTGCTGTGACTTGATCGGCAGTGATGTATTCCACTACCTCTAAATTAAATCCTGATAGGGCATTGAAACGAAGTGGTGAACTCAACAGTTTCATTTTTTCAACACCCAGATCACGTAAAATCTGTGCACCGACACCAATGGTCTGATATTGCTGGGAGAGGGCGGCATTGGATTTCAAAGGCTTTGGTTGATTCAGGTGATGAATCGCATGACCCAGATCTTCCAGATGGTCCTGTCCAATCCATACCAATACACCACGGTCGCTCTCTGAGATGGTTCTCAGTGCGAGGTCCAGACTCCATGCAGGGGAGCCATCTGCTTTATTGAGTTTGAGCAAGTCACGTACAGGGTTGAAACCATGCACACGAACTGTAGTGACCCCTTGTTTTGGTTCACCTTTCACCAACGCCAGATGGATGTCTGGATTGCCAATTTCACGGTATTTGTATAGCTCAAACGCACCGTATTCAGTGTCAATGGTTTCTTGGGACAAACGCTCAACCGTTTGTTCATTGGTCATGCGGTAATGAATCAGGTCGGCAATGGTGCCAATTTTAAGACCATGTTTTTCCGCAAACACTTCCAGATCAGGACGACGCGCCATGGTGCCGTCATCGTTAATGATTTCACAGATCACGGACGCTGGCTCAAGGCCTGCCAGGCGGGTTAAGTCACAGCCTGCCTCGGTATGGCCTGCACGGTGCAGTACGCCACCTGGTTGCGCCATCAATGGGAAAATATGGCCTGGCTGAACGATATCGCTTGGCTTGGCATGTGCCGCAACCGCGGTGCGGATGGTATACGCGCGCTCAGCAGCGGAAATGCCTGTGCTGATGCCTTCAGCCGCTTCAATCGAGAGGGTGAAGTTGGTCGCGTGCTGTGCGCCGTTCTGGTCAACCATCAACGGAAGATTCAGTTGTTTACAACGTTCACGGCTGAGTGTCAGGCAGACCAAACCGCGTGCATGGGTAATCATGAAGTTAATATCTTCAGGGCGCACATGCGTTGCGGCGATGACCAGGTCACCTTCATTTTCACGATCTTCATCATCCATCAGGATGACCATTTTGCCTGCACGAATATCTGCGACAAGCTCTTCAACACGACTCAGCGGCATTCGCTTTCACCTTTTTATTGCCTTTCAAGGCACTCATATTCGATAAACCGAGCATAGTTTACCGCATTTTAACAAATTTCGCCTGTGCTTCTTGATCAATTGAAAAGCCTGATGCCTTGGAAAAGCAATCAGGTCAGTCAGGAAACAGATGATAATGGATTATGACGCTGGAATATCAGAAGATTCACTTGAAACTTTCGCTTTCTTGCCCATCAGGATTTCAGTACGAAGATTTTGCGCCAAAGTGGCACACTGCTCATTCATGCCGTTAATCATAAAGGCATGACGGGTCATGATATTGCTTGGGTTTGGCATTGCCACCAGTTCATAACTATTTTGAATGGTTTTAAGCTGGTCATGGCTCAGGTGCAAAGCAGCCTCTTTTGCATGCAAATGCTGGGTGAGGCGTTTTGATGCCTCAATCGCGTCCAGTTGCATCGCATCAACGGCGCTTGTCACAGCACCGCGGGTCTGTAGCGCAAAGCGTTTATCTTCACGGTAACGTTTGTAAAGCACCTCTGCCAACAACTGGAATACCGCACCCACCATCATCAGACATTCAAGTACATGCGGCTTTTCCAAGGTCGTTGATAATGTGGCGCCCTCGGCATTAAATTCCTGTACCACGCGAATTTGTGCGGCATCCATTTGATAATGCCTGCTACACAGATCGATACTTTTATCTAAAAATAACTGGCAAAGCTTGAAGTAGGGAACCGAGACTGACTGGTTTACGCTACTAAGCAACTGCTTTGGATCATAAAACTGGATATTCAGTGCCAGCGTTTCATGATCAAGCTGGGTCTGTTCGGCTGGATTCTTCTCAGTCCGTGGTTTTGGCTGGGCCTTTGCCTGTTGCTGGGCCTGTGCGACCAGAGTCACCGTGTTCTGTTTTTCCAGCGCCAGCGCCTGGGTTAGGCGCTGAATCTCATGTTTAAGATGATTTTCCTGGTTAATTCGCGCAAGGTATTCACTGCGTGTTGGGCGGGCAATGGCACGGTAAGCCAGCCATATCAGGAAGTGGATAAACAAGGAAGCCAAAATCGCCAGCCATTGTGTGCGTAGAATCTCACCAATACTTGGCTGGATTAAGGTGATTTCCACCGTTCCCACTTTCTTTTCATTTTGCAGGGCATCACGCACAAAGACTTCACCCTGACGTGTTTTGGCCATGCCACTGGTCGCAAGCACCTGTTTATTGGCATCCAGGATACGGATGGATGCGACACTTGGGTTGGTTGCATAACGGTTGGCCACCAGTGCCAATGAGACCGTGTTGGCGGGTTCCAGCTCTGAAAGACTATCTGCCACAAGCTGACTGGTCATCAGTTGTCCCTGGCTGGCGCGGTTTTCATTGAGTTGATGTGTTGTTGCAATCACCAATAAAAAGGTATGCAGTGCAAAACTTACAATCAGCAGGCTAGCAAATAGCCCTTGGCGTGGCGCATTCAAGTTAAACTTCCAAGATAAATAAGAGTCAAATAGATTCAGGTTGGGTTATGTTATGATTCTTACATACAATAGTTGTCGCTCAACCACGAGTCAATTCATGCGAGAAATCATTCTTATATCCTTTTTAGGACCAGATCAACCGAATCAGTTTACTCGATTAATGCAGGTGCTCTCCGTACATTCTTTGCAAATACTCGATGTGGGTCAGGCTGTTATCCATAATCAACTCACCCTTGGGATTGTTGTTGCATCGGATCATGAGACTGCAACCGCATTGGCAATGAAAGAGATCCTGATTTTAGCACATGATATTGGCTTAACTGTGCGATTTAAACCAATCTCCAACGCAGAATATGAACAATGGGTGAGTGAGGGTGGAAGAACCCGCTATATCGTGACTGCGCTTGCCCCAGAACTTACGGCAGCACACTTGCAGGCAGTGACCAAAATTGTGTCGAGTCAGGGCTTTAATATTGAAACAGTGACACGTTTGTCGGGTCGACTGGATCTGGAAACCGATAGCCCATTTCCACGCCGTGCCTGTGTCCAGTTTGGTTTAAGTGGACAAATGCTGGACGCGCAGGCCATGCGTGCCGCCTGCCTCAGCCTGTCGGGTGAACTGAACATTGATGTCGCGGTACAAGAGGATAATGCCTATCGCCGTAACCGTCGTCTGGTGTGTTTCGATATGGATTCAACCCTGATTGAGCAGGAAGTGATTGATGAGTTGGCGCTGGAGGCGGGTGTGGGTGCTCAGGTAGCTGAAATTACCGAGCGTGCCATGCAGGGGGAGTTGGATTTTCAGCAAAGTTTCCGCGCCCGTGTTGCCTTGTTAAAAGGTTTGGATGCAGCGGTTCTACCAAAAATTGCAGAACGTTTAACCGTGACCGAAGGCGCAGAGCGTCTGATTTCAACCCTGAAAGCCTTGGGATATAAAACGGCAATTCTGTCAGGTGGATTCCAGTATTTTGCTGAATACCTACAGGCAAAGCTTGGAATTGATGAAGTGCATGCCAATATTTTGGATGTACGGGATGGTCTGGTGACAGGTGAGGTCAAGGGCGCAATTGTTGATGGTGCGCGTAAGGCTGAATTATTACGTCATTTGGCCGACAAAATGGGTATTTCGCTAGAACAGGTCATGGCAGTGGGGGACGGGGCCAATGATTTGCCAATGCTTGCCATTGCAGGCTTGGGCGTGGCATACCGTGCAAAACCACTGGTGCGTCAGAATGCCAATCAGGCGATTTCAAGTGTCGGTTTGGATGGTGTCCTATACTTGCTGGGAATGCATGACAAGGACCTGAATCGTGCTTAAAGGTGGGTTGTGCTGAAAGCAGTCCAGATCTGTGTTTTGAGCTTTATTTAATGCCGTTTTTCAAGCGGCATTATTTATTTTAAATACGTCACGATTCCGTCATATTTATGTCTAAATGTATAGAAAAACAACGATAAAAAAATTCAGAAAAAAGTTTTTTTAAGCTAAAAACAGCGTGATAGTTTTTTGTAATGACACGCTGTAACTGATGCTATATGGTCATTCAGGCCTTTTATGCCTGTAAAAAATGTAATGACAAAAGCATATTGCGACATCTTGTGTCGTATGGTTGATTTCAGGCTCTTTTTTTCTGGAAAAAACGCTCCATAATGCATAAAGACACAAACGCAATACATAGTACTGTTAGAGATTACAGAACAATTATGATGAGGTCTGGGCAAGACCCCGACCATCCTTTTAAAGACGGAGGTTTCTATGGAAGCAGCGAATTTCACCATGTGGGTTGGATTTGGCTTGATCGCTGTCGCAGTTATTGCTGTTTTCTTTTCTCCTTATCGTCGTTGGCTAGGTTTTATGTTGGCAGGTATGCTGTGCTGGGGACTGCTGGAAGTGGTGCGCTTTGGGGTGCAAACCATGTTCGAAATGTCAGTCGCCTATAGTTACCTGACGGCGCTGAGCCTTGCGATGGTAATGGTGACATTTATTCTTTTACGTGAAGACAAACAGGCCCAGAAACAGCTGGCAAACCGTCAGTATATTGAGCACACCCCTGTGTACAAGGATGACCAGCAACAATGCTCTAGCCGATAATTTATAATAAGATAAATCACATCAAAGGCATGCTCGGCATGCCTTTTTTGCACTAACTTTCTGAAACAAAGCTTTTACCGCCTTTGCAACAATTGTGCTAGGATACAGTTGTCTTAATTTTCATCATAATACTGTGGGCATAAATGTCATGAAGCTTTCTTCTTTACCTGTGATTCAGTTACCTATTGTTGATGTAAGCACTGATCCGTTAGATTTGTTGGTGACAGGTTTGGCGTTACGTATGAAGCAATTGGCACGTACTAGCCCAAAGTTTATTGAATTGGTTCATGACCGTGAATTCCGTATCCAGATTGGTACGGATGCAGGACTGGCACGTCAGATTATTGTCAACCGTGGCAAGATTGATACCGTTGCAGGCAATCCAGAAAAGGCTGACTTTATTTTGCAGTTTGCTTCAAGTGAGCAGGGCGTGAAAACCTTGGTGAAAGGTGATCCAACTGCATTTATGACAGGCATGCAGGATGGCAGCATCAAAATGGAAGGTGACTTTAGCCTGCTGGTCTGGTTTAATCAGGCGGCAAAATTGATCCCACCTAAAGTGCCAAAACCTGTAAAAGAAAAAATTCGTCAGGCGCGTGCCTTTATTAAAGAAAAAACAGGCAAATAAGCCTAAATAAAAAAACTCCCCATT
>NZ_JAOCLL010000034.1:0-17680 GCF_029845285.1 Acinetobacter sp. GD03645
TAAAGGGCAACCCTTTTGTTTGAGCAATAAAAAAAAGCTTGCTGATCAAGGTCGTTCAGCAAGCTTTTTGATTGTTTATAGGCTTTTTATTTTTTATTAAAACAGCAAAATTTGATGGTTTGATGACAGTTTCTTGATGATTAAATGACAAGTGTGAATCACTGAAACACTTTTTAAAATTTTTAATGAGCGCAAAATGCCTGATTAAAGTACTCAAATAAATCAGGTGTTTGAAACCAGATGAGGATTGAGGCACCCATTAAGCCAATCATGCAGAGGATAAGTGTGATTTTAAGGTTCCGTGCGACACTAGTCATGAATAACTGCCTCTTCATTGACGAAAAGATGAATAACCACTCCAAAGACACTCAAGAGCAGGCAAGCCAGCCAAATCATGTTGTAGTTACCCGCCAAGTCATGGTTTACACCACCCAGCCATCCACCGAAGAATGAACCAATTTGATGGGTAAAAAACACAATGCCACTGAGCATGGATAGATATTTTACCCCAAACATATTGGCAACAATACCATTGGTTAAGGGTACGGTTGAGAGCCAGAGCAGTCCCATGATAATGCCAAAACTGTAAACCGTGAAAATGCTGAGCGGTAACAGCAGAAAGGCAATAATGGCGATACCACGTAAGCCATAAAGCAGCATCAGTAGTCTTGGTTTGGAAAAACGATCACCCAGCCACCCTGCGCCATAGGTTCCAACAATATTAAATAAGCCCACAAGTGCTAAAAATACGGTTCCTGTGGTGGCATCAAAGCCATGATCAATCAAGTAGCCTGGAAGATGCACGCCTAAAAATACCACCTGAAATCCGCAGACTAAAAAACCGAGGGACAGCCACCAAAAAGGTTTGTGGTTTTTCGCAATTGTCAAAACCTGCTTGAATGTCAGGTTTTGCTGATCAAGTGCTTTGGGTATTGTGCAACTTGGTGTCTTGAGCAGCCAGGCAAGTGGAATGATAAATGCAACCGCAAAGGCGCTAACCAGCAATGCAGATGACCACCCAATATTTTTGAGTAGCAGCAAGGTTGAGGGTAGCATAATGAACTGTCCAAATGAACCAGCGGCACTGGCGATCCCCATGACCATGCTGCGTTTTTCTGGTGGGGCGGCACGGCCAACAGCGGACAGTAAAACGGTAAATGAGGTCGCGGAGAGTGCTAAACCAATAATCAATCCCATACTTAGGTTCAGCAATAGACTTGTAGAGCTGAATGCCATTAGGACTAAGCCAATGCTATAAAGCATGCCGCCAGCAATTACCACTTTTTTGGTGCCGTATTTATCCGCAATTGCACCTGTAAATGGTTGGGCTGCGCCCCAGATCAGGTTTTGCATAGCAATCGCTAAGCTAAAAATATGATGACCCCAGCCAAAAGAGTCACTCATCGGAACCAGATAAAGCCCAAAGCCATGACGAACACCAAGGGAAAGCGCAAGTATAATGGCACTCCCGATAAGCATATAAATGAGTTGCTTGGAAAATTGCTGATTTGGCATTGTTGTTTTTTAATCTGGGAAATAGGTGAAAAGTATTCTAAATGACTTGGACTATTATTTCGATTCTTTAGGGGAATAATTGTTAGGATGGTTATTATGTGGCAACGGGGCAACCTAAATTGCCCTGTTGAATCTAAAGGCCTCGTTTATTCATCTAAAACTTAAATTCCAGACCTAAACCAGCAACAGGCTGTTTATCCTTTTTACTGGCCTGCTCAAGCGTTAGGTAACCTGCATAACCATAAGTTTTCACCTGCTTGTTAAATGCATAGTCCACGCCACCAATGATCTGTTTGGCCTCAAAGTCAGCCGTGGTGTCCTTAAAGCTGGTAGTGTTCTGGCTGTACTGACCTTTCACTGTCCAGTTCTTTGCCTGTGGAATGGTGTATTCCGCACCAAGTAACCAGCCCTTGGCATCATCAATCTTGTCTGCGCCTGCGGTATTGCCAGCCACATTTTCAACTTCAGAACTTTGGAACAGTGCTTTCAGCGCTAAACCATTCGCTGGATTGACACGGCCAATGGCACGGATGGTGTTTGCCGCAGCAAATATCGCTGGGGCAGCCGTTGATGAAATCGCCTTGTCAGAGGCATTTAAAAAGCCACGGCCAAGGAATGTGCTTGGAATCGCGCTGTCATAGCCAATACCCGCAACCAACAATGGGCTTTCAAAGCTTGCCGAAGCTGACCATGCATCGCCCAGGCCACGCCCCTCAACCTTGGCATTGCCAGCAGTTCCAGAAACGCCCGTTGCCTCACCTGTTGCCAGCAATGCGTTTACCTTGACTGCACCATTCAGGGCAGGCACCTTGACCGCTGGAGACTCATAAACCACCGCGTTGCTGACACGGGTTTCGCCCACAAAGATTCCACCAATATCGGCCTTGTTGGCCACATAGTTGTTAAAGGTATCAACAACACTTGACAACTGTTTAACTGGAGTGTCATGCACACCAATTTTTACTGTACCCAACTGGGCATCTTTCAAACCGACAAAACGGTTACGCTGTGACCAGTCTGAGCTGTCGCCATCCGCGCTGAAACCCCATTCAATGGCATAAACGGCAGTTAAGCGGTCTGTGAGTTTTTCATCGCCCTTGACACCAATAAATGAGCTGTTTGAGCTAATTTCCCAAACATCCTTGTTGGCCTTGGTCGCATTTTTTTCTGGTAGATAGTCAACACTGGCATCAATCTCACCATAAATGGTTGGTGCTGCTGCAAAGGTTGTACTGCTAAAAATGCTGAGCATGGCAAAGCCAAGAAGATTCAATTTCATATTGAGACCCCTAAGAAAGATAAATTTGATTTTTAAATGTGTGAGGGGGAGACCTCACACAGAGGATGTTTAGGCAATAGAGTTGCGTTCAAGAACTGCTTGTTCAAACAATTGTTTTTCTTTGGTTTTGTGTTCCGCTGAGAAGCGAATGAGGATGACACCAAAGGCAGATACCATGACCAGTGTGCCTAACACCATCAGGCAGGTTTGGATATCCAGTAAACCTTTAAGTAAGAAACCTGCCGCAACCGCGCCAACGTTACCACCTGCACCGATAATGCCTGCAACACCACCCAGTGCATCGCGGTCGATAAATGGAACCAGCGCATAGGTTGCGCCACATGCCATGTGGGTAAACAGGGCAAAGATGGTCATGCTAAGAATGGCAAGGCCAACTGTATTCATTTGTGAGAACAGGATCAGGAACAGGCCTTCACATAGAATCAGGATAAACAGGATTTTGGTACGACCATCCAGACCTTTAGCCAATGCAACCTTGTCAGAGATGATACCGCCTAAAGCACGGGCGAACAGGGCAAGCAAACCAAAGATACCCGCAGTTAAACCTGCTTCCTTGAGCCCCATATTGAAATGGTCAACATAGTACATTGCGGCAACATTATGGATGAAGATTTCAATACCGAAGCATGCAGCATAGGAGATGAATAAAATCCAGACACGGTAGTTGCTTGCAGCTTGTAGCAGGATGGCTGTACCACCTTTTTTACCGCTACCAACATTTACACCATTTTCACGTAGTTCCTTGAAATCACCTTGTGGGCAGTCCTGAGTCAGTTTCCAGTAGAGCACCCCAACAATCACCATCATGATACCAGGTACAAGCAGGGCAATTCTCCAGCCCATAGCCTGTTCAACACCAAACATCACCAGCGCACCCAGAAGAAGTGGCATGATGGCTTGAGTGGCACCACCACCTGCATTGCCCCAGCCAGCCGAAGCAGCATTGGCGGTTCCCACCACATTTGGTGCAAACATCACACTGGTATGGTATTGGGTAATGACGAAACTTGCACCAATCGCACCAATTAACAGGCGGAAAAACAGGAAAGATTCATAGGTGTTGGCCGCAGCCACACCAAATACAGGAATACTGCCGATGAGTAAAAGTGCGGTATAGGTTTTACGTGGTCCGAACTTGTCGCACAGCGGCCCAACAATCAGGCGGACAATAATGGTAATGGCCACTGCCGCAATATTGATATTTGCAATTTGTTCCTTGGTTAAGTGAAATTCCCCAGAGATGACTGGCATCAACGGTGCGCATGCAAACCATGCAAAGAAACAAACGAAGAATGCAAGCCATGTCATATGAAAGGCACGCATGGCAGGAGTGGAAAAGCTGAATAGTTTTATTTCAGTCGCTTTTTTCGCATCTAAATTCATTTTTGAAGACATGGCCTTCTCCTGAACTGAACGTCATTTATTTTTGCGATGTCTTTGACATCAGCAATCCGAACAGAACGGGCTTCATTGACCGTCAACAAATTCTTTGTGAATCATCTTTGATTCAGCATGCTGGATATAAAGCAAGTGTCGTGCCAAAACATATATTTAACCAAGTGAAAAATATAAGCTGTTATTTATAAATATTTAATTGATGAATTATTTTTATTGATTGAGTTTTAATCATGATCCATCAATGAAATGTATATGCATTATTTAAAATCATGCTAGATAGTAATGGGCAAATTGATTGCAATTGGTGCATGGTTTTCATGCATTTTGAGTTAAAAGATGGCGCTAAGCAGAACAGTGAAAAAAAGCAGCCGAAGCTGCTTTTAAACATCATGCTGGGTTTAGAAACGATAGCCCACACCCACATAGGTAATGAGTGGGTCAATATCAATTTTTGTATTGGCGCGGATCAACTCTTTACCTGTATTGCGGTCAGTCACATAAATTTGAGCCTCATTATTCATTTTTGAATAGGAGACTGAACCCACTGCAAACCAGTTTGGTTTAAAGTCATAGGTTGCGCCAACCGTGACAATCGGTGCAAAAGTGTCGGTTGCCTTGAGCTTAACCGCTGGATCGGCAGAGGAGGTTTTGCCGTCCAAAGCGGCACCTGCCTGACCATCATGGATATTCTGGATCATGTGGCCTGCCGCAATAAGGTCTGCCTCAATGCCAGAATTCATTTTTAAGTCATTAAAGTAGGCGTACATCACACCAGCGCCTACATAGGGGCGGAATTTATTTACCCCAGATTTGCCAAACTGATAATGCAGTTCGACTGCGGGCAACCAGGCACGGGCAGAGGCGGCCTTATCTCCCTGAGTCAGGTCAGTAATATGAATGTCCTGCTTTAGATCAATTCCACCTAAAGAAGTATCTGCTTTACCTCTCAATGGTGCATAAATGTCGCCTTTACCTTTAATGTCTACTTTAGGGGGAATACCTGCTTTTACTTCTAAAGAAAGGTTATCGGTAAAATGATAATTCGCCATAATTCCGACAGTATCGACATCATCCGCTTCTAGTCCTGTTCCCTGACTTTGCCAGTTGGACAGTCCATTGACCGTTGCTGTTCCTGTTAGGAGTGCAGGCAAGGTGTCGGTTGGAAGTATCTTGATGGCTTCATACAAGAGTACATTCGAATCACGATCCGCTGCATTCAATACGGCCTGTTTGGAGACTGAACCCACTTTAGATGAGGTTCCCTCAGCCACACTGGTATTGATATTGACTGGGTTTGCCGATCCCTGCGGCATGGCATGCAGCCAACCTGCTGAAACGGAAAAACGTTTGAATCCATCTCCATCTTTTAAACTGAAATACGGTGAATCCGCAAAACTGAGGGTAGGTAAGGTAGTAGCTAAACCCATAGCAATGTAAAGCACATGCTTTTTCATGGTGAGGACTCCATGTCCGATTTATAGAAACTTTTTATCCAGACAAAAATAACGTTTTTTACTAAAAGGTTTGTTTAGTTAAAATTTATAATTGTTATGCTTATGAAAATTTTTGTTGAGTTTGGATAAATTGATAAATAAAATTTAAATAACAGGATGACCCCTTATCTGTATCAGTTCCTAGACAACTGATTTGCTCATCCTTACGTTTGCATCTTGCTGCGGTAGGATGGAAGAGGGACACTTTCGGGTGTGCTGATCCTTGGGTATCAGTCTGCTAACCCTCTTTCGTTCTGCCACCCTATTTAATCGTTATTACAAAGACTTTCAATCATATCAACAGTGCTTTAACACTGTTTGATCACATACCCCTATAGAATATTGACACTTCAAACCTCACAGACTATGCTTTGCCTGCTGGCCTACATCGCCAGTCGGTTTTGACAGACCGTAGCCAAAGCACATGAAAAAGCATTAGCTTTTTTGTGGGTATTCCTGCGTGCCCCCTCTGCGGCGGAACGGGAGGGGGACACCTACGGGTGTGCTGATCCTTTGGCTTCAGTCTGTCAACCCTCTTTCGTTTCGCCACCATCATTTGACAGTGATGTGGTGAAACTTCTTTAATAGCCAAAGGGGTTCGCTATGCGTACTATTTCTGCTTTTTCACTGGCAATCATTGCCAAAGCCTTTATTCCCATACATTCCAACGAGCCCTTAATGCTGTTTGATCGTCTATAGGTTCTGTGAACTTTAGATCAGACCGACTAAAAAAATCATATCGACAATAAAGCATCCGAGATGAGCCAAGGCACATTCTTGTGTGGCGGAGTCATGCCTATTTTTTGCTGTTCCTAAAAAGGCGGTGGCATTCTGATCTCATGCATATACAACAAAAAAACTTATGTTCAGTGGTGTGTTTATGCCAAATTTACAAATTTCTTCAAGGGCACTATCAGTGCTTGATTACTCAAGAAATCTTTTTAACTTGTATGGATTTCAGCAGGTGGGTGTGGATCGGATTATTCGTGAAACCAATGTAGCGAAAGCAACGTTTTATCGTTATTTTCAGTCTAAAGAAAAACTTATAGAGCTGTGCCTTGTTTTTCAAAAAGATACGCTAAAAGAAAAAATCAGGAGAATCAGGGCATGTTGCCGTCATTCAAATGTGGTTGATAAGTTGAGGAAAATTTATCTGCTCCATGTCGATTTAAATGGTCCGTATCATTTATTGTTTAAGGCTATTTTTGAGCTTGAAAAATTATATCCCAAGGCCTATCGAATTGCTGTTGAATACAGAAAATGGCTAATCAGGCAAATTCGGTCTTTACTTTTAAGAATGAAAAGCACCGCGACAATAGAGGATGCCGCGATATTTTTATTTATTGTTGATGGTTCTGTTCTTGAGCTTTTAAGAATGAATTGGGGGGAGAGGCAAGATAGCCTGCTGGATTACTTTCTAATGATGATTTGATTTTAGTGAATAAAAAAACAGGTCACATATAATGTGACCTGTTTTTATGCCTAAATCTTGGAGCGGGAAACGAGACTCGAACTCGCGACCCCAACCTTGGCAAGGTTATGCTCTACCAACTGAGCTATTCCCGCAATAGGTCGCATTATAGAGAGTTTCATCAAACTGTCAACTCTCTATGTTGCTAAGTGTTGATTTAATCAGCACGTCGCCAAATCGTTCCCTGACGGGTATCCTCAAGCACAACACCCTGATCCAATAAAGACTGGCGAATGGCATCCGCCTGAGCAAAGTCTTTGGCTTTTTTAGCATCAACCCGTTGCTGGATAAAGTTTTCAATTTCTGTGTCAGAAAGGGAAAGTGCTTCCTGACCAATATCCGATTTTAAAAACTCATCCACATCATGCTGAACCAAGCCAAGAATATTGGTTAAATAGCGTAAGGTTGAATAGAGAACAGTTGCCTGTTCAGCAGCTTCTTCCTTAACAGCACGGTTTAACTCTTTATTCAGCTCAAATAAAACTGCCATTGTTTCCGCAGTATTAAAGTCATCCTGCATTGCGGCATTAAAACGTTCAACAAAACTTTGCTCTAAAGTTTCAACAGTTTTTTGCCCATACATTTGCTGGTAGGCTTTAAATGAATGATAGAAACGGCTGAGTGCAGTTTTTGCTTCTTTCAAGGCAAAGTCAGAGAAGTTGACTGGACTACGGTAGTGTGATGACACAATAAAGTAACGGATCACTTCTGGATGGAATTTTTCCATTACATCACGAATGGTAAAGAAGTTGCCTAAGGACTTAGACATTTTCTCACCATCGACATTGATGAAACCCACATGCATCCAGTAATTGACATACTGTTCACCTGTTGAGGCCTCACTTTGGGCAATTTCATTTTCATGGTGCGGGAACATCAAGTCTGAACCACCACCGTGAATGTCAAAATGATTGCCCAGGCAGCAGGTCGACATCGCAGAACATTCAATATGCCAGCCTGGACGACCATTGCCCCAAGGTGAAGCCCATGCAGGTTCATTTTCCTTGGCGTGTTTCCAAAGCACAAAGTCAAAAGGATGTTTCTTTTCAACTTCGACATCGACACGTTCAGATGCGCCCGCCTGCATATCCTCAAGCTTACGGCCTGACAAGCGACCGTATTTGTCAAACTTGGTCACTTCAAAATAAACATCACCGTTGGCAGCAGGGTAGGCTGTACCATTATCCACCAGCGTACCAATCATGCTTTGCATCTGGTCAATATATTCAGTTGCTTTTGGTGCTTCATCGGGTGGTACACAGCCGAGGTTGGCTGCATCCTCATTCATTGCATCAATAAAGCGTGCAGTGAGTTGCTGGATGGTTTCACCATTTTCATTGGCACGGGCAATGATCTTGTCATCAATATCAGTAATGTTGCGGATATAGCGAACTTTCCAGCCCTGACTACGCAAAAAGCGGATGATGTAGTCAAATGCAACCATAACCCGAGCGTGTCCAATATGACAGTAATCGTAAACCGTCATACCACAGACATACATATCGATTTGTCCCTCTTTGCGTGGCACAAATTCAACTTTTTTACGTTGCTCAGAATTATATAGAACAAAAGGTTGCATAAGGGTTTTCAAACACTCTACAAAAATCGTTATTCATCATAACGTATGCATTGTATTTCATAAAGTTATCGGGCAAAAAATAATGGGCCAGATCAATTTTAATGATTATGTTGTTTGGGATGGGATGTTATCCTTGTTCTTGAAACATGGGTTTTAGTGTGGAGCTATCAGCGTCTGGATTTTGCGGTTCATTGATCTTTATTTTTCTCCATTTTCCCAAAAATCTTACACATTTTAGAAACGTGCATAACTTATAGTTATGTTAGAATCTCGATCATTCTTTTGATTACAATCATCTATCTCCAATAGATCGCATATTATTTTGAGTTAAACCTGCATGTCACAAACGATAAATTTCCAAAAAAGTGCGCTGGAAACTTTGCGCATTGAACAACAAGCGATAGAAGTGCTTGCAACACAAATTGATGAACGCTTTGACCGTGCATGTGAAGTCATTTTGCAATGCAAGGGGCGTGTGGTTGTTACAGGAATGGGGAAATCTGGTCATATTGGCCGCAAAATGGCGGCAACCTTTGCCTCCACAGGTACACCCTCATTCTTTATGCATCCTGGTGAGGCGGGACATGGCGATCTGGGCATGCTGGTACGTGGTGATGTACTGATTGCAATTTCAAACTCAGGCAAGAGTGATGAAATTATGATGCTGATGCCATTGATTAAACACTTGGAAGTGCCTTTAATCACCATTAGCCGTGATGACAAGGGACCAATGCCACAGAATGCCGATATTGCCCTGACGCTGGGTGCGGCAGATGAAGCATGCCCACTGGGTTTGGCACCTACATCAAGTACCACCGCAACACTGGTTCTAGGAGATGCTTTAGCGGTTGCGTTGCTGGAAGCACGTGGCTTTACCGCAGATGATTTTGCCCGTTCCCATCCTGCTGGTGCGCTGGGTAAGCGTTTGCTGCTGCATGTGAAACATTTAATGCACACAGGTGCAGAGTTGCCAAAGGTAACTCCTGATACGCCGATGAATAAAACCCTGTTTGAGATTACCGAAAAGCGTTTGGGTTTAACCACGGTGGTGGATGAAAATGACATTCTGTTGGGTATTTTTACCGATGGTGACTTACGTCGTATGATTGACCATCAACAGGGTTTTGACATTAACCTGCCTGTTTCTGCGGTGATGACCAAAAACCCGATGACAATTTCGCAGGAAGTTCGTGCTGTCAAAGTGTTGGAAAAAATGCATGAGAAAAAGATTAACCAATTTGTTGTTGTTGATGATGCCCATAAAGTGATTGGGGTGATTAGCATGCATGATCTGATTGAAGCAGGAGTGAATTAAGCCATGGCATCGTATGCACTTTTAGAGCAAGCGCGTCATTTACAGGCATTGGTGCTGGATGTGGATGGCATTCTAAGCGATGGTTTTGTGACTTTGACCAACTCTGGTGATGAAATCAAGTCATTTGATATCCGTGATGGCTTGGGCATGAAGCTGGTGCAGCAGGCAGGCATGAAAGTGATTATTATCACTGGACGTAAAAGCCAGATTGTTGAAAAGCGTATGTCTGACTTGGGCGTGGATCTGGTGTTTCAGGGACGTGAGGATAAGGGTGTGGCGTTGCGTGAAGCATGTGTACAGCTCAATATCCTGCCTGAGGACTGTGTCTATATGGGCGATGACTGGCCTGACCTGTCTGCGTTTGCAATTGCGGGCATGAGCATTACCGTGCCCAATGGCCATGAGGAAGTGCGCCGCCGTGCAAATCTGGTCACCCAGGCGATGGGTGGACGTGGGGCAGTACGTGAAGCCTGTGATATGTTGCTGATGGCAAAAGGTGTTTACCAAGAGCTACTTGCAAAATATCTGGCTGTACCACATTAATATCAGTATTGAACTCCCCCAAGGTTAGGTAACCCTGTTTATGGATACCAAGGTTTTATATGTTGTTGCTGTAATTGTTGCTGCGATCAGTGGTGGCTATTACTATTACAGCGGCAAGGCAAAAAAGCTGGAAGTTGATTCAGCTAAAAATATGACATATTCAGCACAGGGTGTTCATCTTACACAAACAGATGAGCAGGGGAATTTATATATTCGTGCGGAAATAAAGCAGTTGCAGCAGGATATGCAACAGAAAACATCACAGCTTGATCAGCTCAATGCGGTGATGTACAAACAGGGCAAGCCTGATGCGACCTTTTTTGCCAAACAGGCAAATGGTTACGATGACAATAGCAAAGTGGTCCTGACTGGAGACGTGGTTGCGACACAATTATCTGAACAGGGTAAAATGGAGTTTCATACGGATGAACTTACAGGCTATCCGAAAACCAGACAACTGGAAACGCAGCATCAGGTCATTGTGCAGTCACCAACGGCTGAGTTTGTGAGTCAGGGACTAAAAGCAGACCTAAATCAGGGTCAATATGAATTTTTCAAAGTTCGAGGAAAGTATGCGCCAAAACCTTAATACCCAGTATCGTTCATCTTTCCTGAAACAGGTGGCTTGTGTTGCGGTGGTTGCACTCTCTTCTGCCTCAAGTTTTGCTTTACCGTCAGACCGTAACCAACAGCTTTCTCTGGCAGCTGAGAACGCGACTTATAATAGTAAAACGGGTATTACCACCTATACGGGCAATGTGGTGATCGAACAGGGCACCATGAAGCTTCAGGCGGACTCACTGGTTGCCACACTGAGCAGTAAAAACGAGATTCAGACCATTACCGCTAAAGGCAAACCTGCCAAGTTCCAGCAGCAAATGGAAGCCAACAAGGGGTTGGCACGTGGTGAGGCGCAGAATATTGTCTACAACGCAGACACAGGGATTATCACCCTGACTGGCAATGCCTATCTCTATCAGGATGGCTCCAGTATTCGCGGTAACAGTTTGAAATATAGTATGAACAAGGGCGATGTTGAGGCGCAGGGCTCATCATCCAATCGTGTTCAGATTATCATTCCGCCATCAAGTTCAAAAAGCTTTCCAGGGGCACGTGATTAATGGAACAGTCAGGTCAGCAACCACAGACATTGTGCATTAAGCATTTAGCCAAGAACTATAGCAAGCGCTGGGTTGTGAAAGATGTTTCTTTTACCATGCAAAGTGGTCAGATTGTCGGACTGCTTGGGCCGAATGGTGCGGGAAAAACCACCAGTTTCTATATGGTTGTTGGTCTGGTGCGTATGGACAAGGGCGAGATTCACCTCGATGATCTTGACCTGTCCGATCTGGCAATGCATGAGCGGGCGCGTAAGGGAATTGGCTATTTACCTCAGGAAGCGTCTATCTTTAGAAAGTTGACCATTGCTGAAAATATTATGGCAATTCTGGAGACACGTAAGGACCTGAATAAGCAGCAGCGTCAGCAACGTCTGACTGAGCTTTTGAATGATTTCAAGATCAATCATATTAAGGATTCACTGGGTATGAGTGTCTCGGGTGGTGAACGCCGTCGGGCTGAAATTGCGCGTGCATTGGCTGCCGATCCGAAGTTTATGTTGCTGGATGAACCATTTGCAGGGGTTGACCCGATTTCCGTGGGTGATATTAAGGATATTATCCAAACCCTAAAAGAACGTGGTATTGGGGTGTTGATTACCGATCATAACGTGCGTGAGACTTTGGCCATTTGTGAAAAGGCTTATATCGTGAGTGAAGGATCGGTGATTGCTGAAGGCACTCCACAGGAAATTCTGGATAATGAACAGGTGCGTAAAGTGTATTTGGGCGACGATTTTGTGGTTTAAATTTGAACAGTTGTTTATATCCTAAAGAACCTGCGGGTTCTTTTTTTATAAGAAAAAATAAATAACAGATCAGGTGCCTGTTATTTTAATTAAACATAATTTATTGTATTATATGGATAATTATTATTAACTTTACTTTAAATATGCTGTATTCATTTAAATACTATTCTGAGAAAAGTGTGAACTACTTTACAAAAATAAACAGTTATCCAAGGGGGATTTATGACTTAAAACATGGTGCTTTCTGCAAGAAAATGATTAAAATGAATGTGCTTAAATGATAACAATACGAAAAGAATATGAAATTAAAGAACGATATAAAACTAAATCATGGAACGTGTAAAACAAGTATGGATTATAAGTGGTTACTTTGTGTAGCAACCCTAATCGTACCCGTCACACATGCAGCAACCCCCAGCGAACAATATCATTCCTTAAAAAATAATTTATCAAAGCTTTTTGTACCTCAAAGCAATGATGAATATAAAGTTGCCCAGATGCAAAAGCTGAGCAACTTTTCAGTCGATTCTTCATTGGGAGGTGATCTTCCTACGGTTGGATCAGGTCGCCCACAAGTTCCCAACCCATCAGCCTTTTGGCAGAATCAGCGAAAAGGCATTAAAGAGGCAGTGCAAATTGCGGTAGAGAGAAATCCAGATATTTCCCAGACACTTGCCACGTTAGCGGCGCAGAACGCCAATATTGATGTCGCCAAGGCAGGTTATTATCCACAACTTTCTGGGGGTGTCAGTACAGGCAACCTAGGCAAGAAAGGCAGCCGTGGTGAGCAGTTGCTGACACTTAGTGCGGCACAAATGTTGTATGACTTTGGCAAGGTCAGGTCAGGTGTGGATACCGAGAAAGCCAAGGTGTTTGTGGAGCAGGCCAATGTGTTGGTCAAGATTGACGACATTTCACTGGATGTGGCACAAACCATTATTAATATTCAACGCTATCAGAAGCTTATACAGATTGCCAATCAGCAGATCGCAGGTATTAAGCGTATTCAGGAAATGGCGAATCTCAGGGCAAGGGCTGGCATCAGCAGTCAGGCCGATCCTGTACAGGCCCAGTCCTATTTGCAGTCGGCCCAGTCGGCCTTGATTGCCCAGCAATCCCTACTGAGTCAATACCAGCAGCATTTATATACCCTGTTGGGTTTTGATACGAGAAACACACAGTGGGCCATTCCAGAGGATTTAGTGAGAGAGTCTGATTTATATGCTGAACCCCAATTCAACACCATTCCTCAAATGATTGCGGCTCAGGCTGGCATTGAGGTTGCGCGTAATCAAAAATTACAGACAAAGGTCAGTAATTACCCGACACTGTCTGTAAAGGGTGAACTTAGCCAGGCATTGCATGGCCGCAATCCGAATAATGATAAAGATGGCGGTTTTGATAGTGCTATTATGTTGGAAGCGAGTAGCCAATTTTACCAGGGTGGGGCAACCGCCTCAAAAGTGCGGGCGGCAAGTTTTGCGGAAGAGGCTGCCAGAGCACAGGTAAATGCGGTTTATTTAAAAGTGCTGGATCAGATCAGAACCAGTCGAGAACAAATTGAAAATAAGCAGCGTCAGATGCAGGTGTTGGCTGGACAACAGGCCATCACCATTCGCACACGTGAGCTTTATCAGGAACAATATAAGCTGGGGACACGTACACTGGTCGATTTGCTCAATGCTGAACAGGCGATTCATAGCGCTAATTCAGAAGCAGAAACGGCACGTTACGATATCTATAGTAGTATAGCCCAATATATTGCAGCCACAGGGCGTTCTCGCCAAGCCTATGACCTGAATAATATTAAAATTCAAGGGTTCGAGGTACAACAATGATTACAACAATAAATTATCAGCCGTGGCTACAGGCGATCCTGACCATTGCCAAACACTATCGAATAGAACCATCCGAAGAGCGGATTCGTCTACAACTGGACTGGAACCAAAACCAGAATCTTGATGAGGTATTGGTTTTAATCAGCCGTCAGGTGGGTTTGACCTTAAGACGGGTCAAGTTCAGCGATGATGTGGTGAATCCCTGGCGTTTACCTGTCTTGGTTGAACTTGCAGATGGGCAGGTTGGTGTTATTGATAAGGCCGATGCTTCTGGGCATGTCAGTATCCAGTTAAGTGGTGATCACGGTTTATCACAAAAGTTTGCGGTAGGCGCGCTAAAGCATATTGTTAAGAATGTGTATGTGTTGCGCCCTGAAAAATCGGTTCCTGATGCCCGTGTTGATGAATATATCAAGCCTTATAAGGCGAGCTGGTTCTGGTCAATCGTGCTTCAGGACTGGAAGCGCTACATTGACATTATGTTTGCTTCGATGATTGCAAATATTTTGGCATTGGCAACCATTATTTTCTCCATGCAGGTGTATGACCGAGTCGTTCCATCGCAATCCATTCCAACTCTCTGGGTACTGGCGGGTGGTGTGCTGATTGCCGCAATTTTTGAGTTTGTACTGCGTATTTCAAGGGTTTACTTATCTGACATTATTGGTAAGCGTGCTGACCTGCGTATTTCAGATCAGGTCTTTGGTCATGCGCTCAGAATCAAGAACAGTGAACGTTCCAAGTCTACAGGCACTTTCATTTCCCAGATTCGTGAGTTGGAGGGGGTTCGTGAGCTGGTCACCTCAACCACCATGGGAGCGATTGCAGACCTGCCATTCTTCTTCCTGTTTCTGGTTATTTTTGCGCTGATTGGTGGCAACCTGTTTTGGGTGATGTTGCTGGTTGTACCTTTAATGATTGTGCCTGGTTTATTGGTGCAGAAGAAACTGGCTAAACTTGCACAGGAGGGGATGCGGGAATCCTCAATCCGTAATGCCATTCTGGTTGAGGCGGTACAGGGCATTGAGGATATTAAGTTACTACGCGCAGAGTCCCGTTTCCAGAACCAGTGGAACCACATGAATGAGGTGTCTGCTGACATCAGTATGCAGCAACGCAAAATTGTGGGCGTATTGACGGCTTGGACACAGAAAATTCAGGGGCTGACCTATGCAATTGTGGTACTGGTTGGTTGTTTTGCCGTGATGGCTGGGGAAATGACAACAGGTGCCTTGGTGGCTTGTTCAATTCTTTCCTCACGTATGCTGGCTCCTATTTCACAGGTGACAGGCATATTGGGTCGTTTCCAGCAGGCAAAAGTGGCCAAGAAAAGCCTTGACGAGTTGATGAAGAAACCTGTTGATCAGGCTGACCATGCCCACTTGGTGCATAAGGAAGCTTTACATGGTGATTATGAACTCAAGAATGTGGTGTTTCAGTACTCTGAAGATGACCCACGACCAAGTCTGGCCATTCAGCAACTCAAGATACGTGCGGGTGAACGCATTGCAGTTTTAGGCCGTAACGGTGCGGGTAAATCCACCCTATTGCAGATTCTTTCCGCAATGCAGTTCCCCAATTCAGGTTCGGTTCATCTGGATGAACTGGACATGAGCCTGATTGATCCCGCCGATGTACGCCGTGACATGGGGCTGTTAAACCAGAATGCACATCTGTTCTATGGAACCATTCGTGAAAACCTGACTTTGGGTGCGCCACTGGCCCGTGACGAAGATATCTTAAAGGCATTGAAAGTTACGGGAGCACTGGGGTTTGTACATGAAAAGAAAGAGGGGCTTGACCATCTGGTATTAGAGGGTGGTGTTGGTTTTTCTGGTGGTCAACGGCAGGCACTGTTATTGGCGCGTTTATTGATTCGCCAGCCGAACATCCTGTTACTGGATGAACCAACTGCCGCGATTGATGATGTGGCTGAAAAACAACTGATTGACCATTTAAGAAGTTGGTTGGGCTACCGTACCCTAATTGTGGCAACACACCGCCGCGCCGTACTGGAACTGGTTGACCGTATTATTGTTATGAATGATGGCAAGATTGTCATGGATGGACCTGTTGATCAAGTCTTGAAGCAAACAGCAATAAAACAAAAAATAATTTAATAAATAATAAAGAGGAAAATTCATGAGTGAGCAACAACAAACGAATAGTCGTCCCATGAATGTGACTTATAAGGAACCCAAGTTGCCACGTTCAACTTTGGTGGTTTGGCTGGTTGGAATTGGTTTGGTAGCACTGTTCGTTTGGGCATGGTTATTTAATTTGGAAGAGGTTTCAACGGGTACGGGGAAAGTGATTCCATCTTCCAAGGAACAGATCATTCAATCTCTTGAGGGTGGTATCTTAACCAAGCTTGAGGTTAAGGAAGGGGATGTGGTTGAAAAGGGGCAGGTGCTTGCCCAGCTAGACCCAACACGCCTTGCCTCAAATGTAGGAGAGTCCCAATCCTTGCTGACCTCTGCACAGGCCACTGCTGCACGCCTACGTGCGGAAGTGAACGGAACACCACTGGCTTTTCCTGAAGAAGTGTTAAAAGAACCCAAACTGGTACAGGAAGAAACAGCACTTTATCGTTCACGCCGTGCCAATCTTGAAGAGTCGATTGCAGGCAATCAACAGGCACTGAAACTGGTACAGCAGGAGCTGGCAATGACAGCGCCTCTAGTTGCCAAAGGTGCGGCGAGTGAAGTTGAGGTTTTGCGTTTAAAACGTGAGGCAAATGATTTACAAAATAAAATCAATGACACCCGCAATGAATATTATGTAAAGGCACGTGAGGAACTTTCCAAGGCAAATACTGATATTCAAACCCAGCAACAGGTGGTGAAAGGTCGAAATGACAGTTTACAGCGGGCTGTTTTTAAAGCACCTGTAAGAGGTGTGGTAAAAGAAATTGATGTAACGACATTGGGTGGCGTCATTCCTCAAAATGGTAAGTTGATGACCATCGTGCCATTGGAGGACAAGCTGCTGATTGAGGCGCGTATTTCACCACGGGACATTGCCTTTATCCGTCCTGGACAGGAAGCATTGGTAAAGATCACCGCCTATGACTATGCAATTTATGGTGGTTTACATGGCAAGGTCACTGTGATTTCACCAGATACCATCCGTGATGAAGTGAAACAGGACCAGTTCTATTATCGTGTTTACATTCGTACGGAATCTGACCGCTTATATAATAAGGCTGGCACAGCCTTTAGCATCACCCCAGGTATGGTGGCAACCGTGGATATTCGCACTGGACAGAAAACAGTTCTGGATTACCTGCTTAAACCATTTAACAAAGCCAAGGAAGCATTGCGTGAGCGTTGATTGCTTCTAGTTTAAATCCTCGCACACC
>NZ_JAOCLL010000035.1:0-15085 GCF_029845285.1 Acinetobacter sp. GD03645
TTTTAAACTGCTCATGAGGGTCACCCATGAGCGCTTGGTTTTTTAACTAGATTTTAGTTGGGTAATATAGTAATCGAAAGATTACTCGTCGTCACCTTTTTTACCGCCAGCCTGGAACTTAGCGATGATGCCTTCAGCCACGTTACGTGGAGTTTCAGCGTATTTAGAGAATTCCATAGAGTAAGTCGCACGACCTTGAGACATAGAACGCATTTGAGTTGCGTAACCAAACATCTCAGCAAGAGGAACTTCTGCCTTAATCGCTTTCGTTCCACCAGGAAGATCATCCATACCTTGAACCATACCACGACGACGGTTTAAGTCACCCATGATATCGCCCATGTAGTCTTCTGGAGTTTCCACTTCAACTTTCATGATTGGCTCAAGAAGAACAGGGTCTGCTTTCATGAAACCATCACGGAATGCATAAGAACCTGCCATTTTGAACGACAATTCATCAGAGTCGACATCATGGTAAGAACCATCAAACAATGTCGCTTTAATACCCACAACAGGGTAACCAGCCAAGACACCATTCTTCATGCGTTCCTGAATACCTTTATCAACCGCACCGAAGAATTCTTTAGGTACAGTACCACCTACAACTTCTTCAGCGAATTGATATTCTTTACCAGCTTCTTCAACATCCATAGGCTCTAAACGAACATATACATGACCGAATTTACCTTTACCACCTGTTTGACGAACAAACTTACCTTCTTGCTCAACAGTCTTTTTGATTGTTTCGCGGTAGGCAACCATTGGTTTACCAATGTTCGCTTCAACACCGAATTCACGCTTCATACGGTCAACGATGATGTCAAGGTGAAGCTCACCCATACCAGCAATGATCGTTTGGCCAGACTCTTCATCTGTACGAACGCGGAATGATGGATCTTCTTTCGCCAAACGACCTAAAGCAATTGACATTTTTTCTTGGTCAGCTTTAGTTTTTGGTTCAACAGCCAATGAAATTACTGGCTCTGGGAATTCCATACGCTCAAGTGTAATGACATTTTTCTCATCACACAGTGTATCACCCGTGGTTACGTCTTTAAGACCTACACACGCTGCGATATCACCTGCACGAATTTCTTCAAGGTCCTGACGCTCGTTCGCGTGCATTTGCACGATACGGCCAATACGTTCACGCTTAGACTTCACTGGGTTATAAACTGGGTCACCTTGTTTAAGTACACCAGAATAAACACGTACGAAAGTCAGGTTACCTACGAACTTGTCGTTCATGATCTTGAACGCAAGTGCAGAGAACGGAGCTTCGTCAGATGCTTCACGAGACGCTTTAGTTTCGTCTTTGTCGTCAAGAATACCTTCAATTGCCTTAACTTCTGTTGGAGAAGGCAGGAATTGAATTACAGCATCCAACATACGTTGAACACCCTTGTTCTTGAACGCTGAACCACAAAGCATAACCTGGATTTCAGACGCCAATGTACGAGCACGAAGACCAGCGATGATGTCTTCTTTAGAAAGGTCACCCTCTTCAAGGTACTTGTCCATTAACTCTTCAGAAGCTTCGGCAGCAGCCTCAACCATCTTGGTACGCCATTCGTTAGAAGTATCAACGAGATCAGCTGGAATATCGCCGTATTCGAACTTCATACCCTGAGATGCTTCATCCCAGATAATCGCTTTCATTTCGATCAGGTCAACAACACCTGCGAATGTATCTTCAGCACCGATTGGCACAACGATTGGCACAGGGTTACCGCCCAAACGTGTTTTTACCTGTTCAACGGCACGGAAGAAGTTGGCACCTGTACGGTCCATCTTGTTCACGAATGCCAAACGAGGCACTTTATATTTGTTTGCCTGACGCCATACAGTTTCAGACTGAGGTTGTACACCACCTACCGCACAGTACACCATGCACGCACCGTCAAGTACACGCATAGAACGTTCAACTTCGATTGTGAAGTCAACGTGTCCTGGGGTATCAATCACGTTGATACGGTGTTGCTCAAACTGGTTGCCCATACCAGACCAGAAACAAGTTGTCGCAGCAGAGGTAATTGTAATACCACGCTCCTGCTCTTGCTCCATCCAGTCCATTGTTGCTGCACCATCATGTACTTCACCGATTTTGTGAGATACACCTGTGTAGAACAGGATACGTTCAGTTGTAGTTGTTTTACCTGCGTCAATATGCGCAGAGATACCGATGTTACGGTAACGAGTAATTGGGGTTTGGCGAGCCATGATGTCTTACATTCCTAAATGTTATCTTTAAAACAGGACGCATCAATTAGATTGATGCGCACGAATATACACGCAGGCAACTTAAATACCCGCAAAGCTCCCACTTTGATAAAGAGCGATGTTGAACCGAGCCGCAGTACGCATGAATATTCTCCTGATTAGGGACTGTTTTATCCGTTTAGAAACGGTAGTGAGAGAAGGCTTTGTTGGCTTCAGCCATACGATGCACGTCTTCACGTTTTTTGATCGCAGCACCTTTACCTTCAGCTGCATCAAGCAACTCACCAGCAAGACGTAAAGCCATCGTTTTTTCAGAACGCTTAGCAGCAGCATCTACTAACCAACGCATAGCCAAGGCAGTACGACGGGATGGGCGCACTTCCATAGGTACTTGATAAGTAGCACCACCAACACGGCGTGCCTTTACTTCAACCATAGGACGAACTTTCTCAAGGGTAGTCTCGAAAAATTCAACTGGGTCTACTTTGTTTTTTTCCTGAACACGTTCCAAAGCACCGTAAACGATACCTTCAGCAACAGATTTTTTACCATCCTGCATAACGTGGTTCATGAATTTAGCGATTGTTTGGCTGCTAAATTTCGGATCTGGAAGGATCTCACGAGCAGCGACTACGCGACGTCTTGGCATTTTAATACACCTAATATTATGACACTTCAGGATGATCCAGCAGTTGTACTAAGTGTCGTGTACATGACGCTGGCCTTACTATACGTCGCCTGAATTACAAATCTATGAAGAATTCAAACAAGCGAAACGCTAAAGGGTTGCTTGGGCTATTTTCCTAGAATTACTTCTTAGGACGTTTCGCACCGTATTTAGAACGTGACTGGTTACGATCTTTAACGCCAGCACAGTCCAAAGAACCACGAACGGTATGGTAACGTACACCTGGTAAGTCTTTAACACGACCACCACGGATAAGAACAACACTGTGCTCTTGTAGGTTATGACCTTCACCACCGATGTAGCTAGACACTTCAAAACCAGAAGTTAAGCGAACACGGCAAACCTTACGCATTGCAGAGTTAGGTTTTTTAGGAGTAGTCGTATATACACGTGTACATACACCACGACGTTGTGGACAAGCCTTCAACGCAGGAACTTTTGATTTTTCAATCAAAGTTGTACGACCCTTACGGATCAACTGATTTGTTGTTGCCATTTGGCAATTCTCCCGTTATTAAACAACCTCAAAAAGAAAAACACCTCTTTTTAAGGGCACACAATTGTAAGCCAAGAAGTAAAAATGGTCAACATTGCACAATAGAGCAAATGCTGACCATTCCTAGTGTTTTTGTTGCGTTCTGATGTATGAATACATCATGAAACAAATTAGCTGTGTTTTGTTGAAGCTGGTTCCATCTCAATTGGTTTTTGTTCAGCCACGATTTCAGGTTCATCTTCTGTGATTATCTCATCCTGCTGTGCAGTCAAGGCAGGTTGTTGTTCAGCATGTTCATGCTCTTCAACATACTGGCTTGCCAGTTGCTGGATACCATTTTCCACCTTTTCCTCCACAGATTGCTGATCGGCAGCATTTTCTTTTGCCTGAACCTCAACATGGGTAATCACATCATTTTTAGTTGCTTCTGCTGTGAACGGTTTATGTGATTCAGTTTCAGCCGCATTTAACAGCTTTGGACTTGCCTTGCGAAGCAAGGCTTCGGCCTTGTAATAAGCCTCTAACGGGGAAATATTTTCATTTGGGTGCTCATTTAAATAGAAACGTGCGGCACCAAATACTGACTGAGACTTATGCCCTACATCCTCAAGCAGTTTCCAGCTATAAAAGCCACCCAGTGCCGCACCCGCCACAGGAGTCAGCTTGCCAATCACAGAGGCCTGGGGAATATGGTTGAGCCATCCCCACTTAAACTGTCCCTCATCATCAACCAGCCATTTCTTGATCATTTCAATATCGTTGTTTGAACCCAATAATTGCTGGAACTGTTGCAGGTCATGGGTTTCCAGCATGGATTTCAATGCTTTCAATGCAAGTAGCAAGGTTTGCTTTTCCGCCACAAGGCTCAAATCAATTTCCTTGAAAATAAATGCGACTATTTCCTGATCTGCATCCTCAGTGAGGTCAAAGCCATGAGAACGACCAGTTTGATACACGGTTCTCAATGCCAGAACGATAGAGGCAGGAATGTCTATTGCGGCACCCCACACCCCTGTTGCACCTGTAATCAAACCCTGCGCCGCGGCCAAAAGCTTGTTCTGTTCAATCAAGGCCTGACTTAGACGCTGGGAACGACCTGTATCCTTGGTGAGTTCAGCAATGTCTTTCACCCCCGCCTCCTCAAGAATTTTCTCTGTAAGCGAACTATTGGAACTAAATTCATTTAGCCATTGAAACAGGTAATCAGAAACCTTTTCACCCAGGTCTGGTGATATAAAGGTAGCGAAATTATTGACCCTTGTGTAATGACGACCCAATAACTGGTTTGACAGCTTAGGTAGTTGCTGGCGCAGCATCTGTTGTGGCGTTTCATACTTCTCCACATCAAATGGACTTTTGAAGCGTGCACTGCCCTCAACCACATTGGATGAATGGGCGAGTTCCGCTGCGGAAGTCGTTGGGGCAACCTGACGTTTTTGTAATTCTGAACTGAGCTTTTTAGCCACTCCAAAGGCCTGTGCCAATAAACCTGAAGATTGCTTATTTTGGGATTTTGTCATCAAGTACCTCTGCTCTGTAATTGTGTGCATTTCTAGGTAGATACTAGGTTGAATATCTATTTATCTCAACTTTTATGTGTGTACTTTCATTACGTTTCGTCACAACATGACTGATATTTACCAATATTTACACAACTGGAAATAGGCATAAAATTTGCCATAAGAAATAAAAAACCTTTCTGCTATCATGGTGTCATTCACTTATAAGCCGTTTTAATCGTTATATTCTCCTGATTTATGAATAACGATCATCGCACATGGCTTAGCATTACCATAAAAGGGATCTGTAAATGAAACGTGTTGTAATCACTGGTATGGGCATTAACTCATGCATCGGTAACTCTTTGGAAGAGGTCACTCATTCTTTAAAAAATGGAATCTCTGGGACACGTTTTAACCCAACTTATGCTGAACTTAATTTCAAGAGCCATGTCAGCGCGGCAGCTGTTCAGGATTTTGATGGCATTGACCGTAAAATTAAACGTTTTATGGGTGTCTGTGCCATGTATGCCTACAATGCGGCGATTGCGGCGGTAGAAAATGCAGGCCTTAAACAGGAAGACCTGGCCAATAACCCACGTTATGGCATTGCAGGTGGTAGTGGTGGTAACTCAACCGCCTCTGTTGCTGAAATGGTGAAACTTTTAGAGGAAAAAGGCGCACGTAAAATCGGTCCTTTTTATGTTCCCCGCAATATGAGCAACACCATTACTGCAAACGTTGGTGTGTCATTAAAACTTCAGGGGATTGCCCACTCCATTACCAGCGCATGCGCGACATCTGCGGATGCGATTGGCTATGCTTACAACCTGATCCAATTGGGCAAACAGGACCTGATGCTGGCAGGTGGTGGTGAAGAGGATCACTGGTCTCAAAGCCTGTTGTTTGATGCAATGGGCGCATTGTGTTCTAAATATAATGACAGTCCTGAAACAGCTTCACGTCCTTATTCAAAAGACCGCGATGGTTTCGTCATTGCAGGTGGTGGCGGTTTTGTCGTACTTGAATCGCTGGAACATGCCCAGGCCCGCGGTGCTAAAATTTTGGCGGAAGTTATCGGTTATGCAGCGAATAGTGATGGTGCTGACATGGTTGCGCCAAGTGGTGAAGGTGCGACCCGCTGTATCCTCATGGCACTGGAAGAAGCCAAACAACAGGGTGTTGAGCATATTGATTATGTCAACACGCATGGTACCTCCACCCCTGCTGGTGATGTGACTGAGCTTAAGGCAATGGAACGTGCTTTTGGTGAGGGTCAGGTTCCACCATTAAGCTCAACCAAATCCATGACGGGTCATAGTCTGGGTGCCGCTGGTGTTCAGGAAGCAATTTATTCTGTACTGATGATGCAAAATGACTTTATTGCGCCAAATATCAACGTCACAGAACTGGATGAGGGCGCACAGGGTTTCGATATTGTACTTGAAAAACGTGATGCAAAACTGAATACTGTCATGAGTAACAGTTTTGGCTTTGGCGGTGTAAACGCCTGCCTCATTTTCAAGAAGTGGGATGCATAATCCCACCTAGGATGATCGATGGATGCACCTTCTGATGCTTTCTTGTGGGTAAAAGCATTACATATTATCGCTGTGGTTTGTTGGTTCGCTGCGTTGTTCTATCTGCCTCGTCTTTATGTTTACCATGCGATGAGTGAAGATGCTGTCAGTCATCAGCGCTTTGAGGTCATGGAACGTAAGTTGTACCGTGGCATTATGTGGCCCTCCATGATTGCCACACTCATCACCGCCCATTTCCTTGTGGACTGGGGAGATGCCACCCGACACTATCATGAAGCGTTATGGTTTTATCTTAAAGTCGGTTTGGTGGGTTTACTGGTAATTTACCATTTTGTCTGTGGTTATTACCGTAAAAAACTGATTGGCAATGCCCACTACAAATCACATAAGTTTTGGCGGTTCTTTAATGAAATGCCTACACTGATCCTATTTGCAGTGGTCATCCTTGTAGTCGTAAAACCTCAGTTCTAACTGAGGTTTTTTCTTTACTGGATACCGAGACAACTATCCTGATTCCAATCCACTTTTTTCAAATAAGGACTACGTATACAGAGTTTATCTTGGGTTTTATAGAACTCATATCCCTCTTTATTCAAGTTTAATTGCTCAATACTCCAATCATTTCCGCTATGCAATACATTAAATACACGTATTTTATTATCTAAAAGCCTTGAACGAACAAGATAATCCGCAAAAGCTGGGCTCCCAATATTGGCTAGGATATTACCTATAAAGTTTTTAAGCTTGAATACTGTTTGTTTAGCCTGTTCCTGGTCTTTGATTAAATTTACTCTTTGCTTAAATTTCACATAGGGAGATTCAGATAACTTAATATAAGGTAAATACTGGCTAGCAATCTGATTGATTGTCATATTGGGTAGAAAAAATAAATTTGATTTTCTGATTGTTCGCATAGGTAATGAGTTATCTAGAACCTCATTATCAGTAAAATCATTTCTTATGTAATCTTCATAACTTGGAAAACTTGTTTTTAAAAAATTTAGTTCCCCTCCAAAGACATTTTTATAAGATAATTGTTGATCTGTCATTGGAGTTACATTGATTGGAGTATTTTGTTCGTTTGCTAAAAAATGTAGCAATGTAAGTGAGGAGTCAATCATTCTATGTAATATCATTTTATAGACTAAATTTGTCGTATTTGTATATTGTAACAATAAATTATCAATGTAATTTCTTAACACAGAATTATTTCGATCAAGTGCTAATTTAGAAATATATAGATAGTGACTATTGAGCATACTTGAATAATTCAACAAAGGAGAGTTCGCAGGTAAAGCTAGATCACTATAATTTTTTTGCTGCACTATCTTTAGATGCCTTTGAATTAGATATCTATTACTATTAAAACCTAAAATCAATTTTTGTTCGTTGACTTTTAATAATTTCAAGTCAATCCCTTTATCTCTATTCTCATTCAAATCCAATAAAAGTTTTTTCGTAACTTCATCAATATCATCAGTAAAACGACTTGTAATCTTTGATTCCAGACGATTATTATCCTCCCAACCCATCAAAGGAGATGTAAAATAATATGCCCAATATTGATGGTAACGCAGTCGTCCCAATAACATCGGATCAATATTCTGTTTCGCATCCATTCCCAATATCATAAAATAGGGATGTTCTTTTAAATCAGCTTGATAGCCTAACTGTAAAGAGAACAACTCATTACTGATATCGCTGAGAGGCTCATCTCGTTGTAACCAAATGACTAGCGTAATGACCAATAGAAATATAACAATTGATCCATATAAAACTATCTTTAATTTTTTCAAAAAATACCCCATATTAAATAATTGGTATTATATTTAGCAGATACAGGAAATGCTTCTTATGAACACATTCATAATATCATAGGCATATAAGACCATGAAGATGATTAAAAACATCATGTCCAATAAACTAAAATATGCCATTCAAATCCTATATGTTCAATTCATTATTCACATCTCACAGATTGTTAGAATAGAACAATTTAAATACCGTGGACTCACGCAGGGTGAAGTGGAGCTTGCACAGCAAGTTTTTGGCAACCTCATCAACTATGATCAGGTGAGAATTTTTAATACCCCTTATTTACCTTGGCAGCCAGCCAATATTTTTATCGCACCCAATGGCAATTTATTCGCACGTCAACCCTCTTTCAGTCCAGACTATTCAAGGTGTTCAGTGGCGTTACAGGGTATTTTTATTCACGAGCTGACACATATTTTACAATACCAGCAACAGACCAATGTCATTCTGAAAGGTGCAATCCTACAACTGGGCTATTATCTAAGTTTTAAAATATACAATCCTTACCGTTATCAATTTATTCAGGGTAAAGCTTTCGAGGACTACAATATTGAGCAGCAAGGCGATATTGCGCGAGATATTTTTTTCAAGAAAATTCCAAATATTATTAAAAAATAAAAAGCCCTGTGATTTCATCTACAGGGCTTTTTAGGTTATTAGACCGCAATCTACTTTAGGCAATAGAGCCTTTGCGAGTTTCAGCATCGAGTTCATGACGGGTGTCCAGGTCAGTCGTAAAATCCATATCTTTGCGCATATCATCCATAATAATCGTACCTATACGCCCCACACCGATTGCCAATCCAAAAGCAATCACAGGAAATAAAATTGTTGAAATCACCATATTTTTACCTATCTTGTTTGAAAGTTTAGTTTTAACTGGTTCGCTTTAAACCTATTGATCCTGTTCCTGAAACATCACTGTACCAATGCGACCTACAACCACTTCCAACCCGAACGCAACAACTGGAAATAATAAAACTGACATGATATTTACCTCATTAAAATGAATACAAAATTTGCTTAACAATTAAGCCTGTTGATCCTGTTCCTGGAACATCACTGTACCAATGCGGCCTACAACCACTGCCAACCCGAACGCAACAACTGGAAATAATAAAACTGACATGATACTTACCTCACTAAAATGAATACAAAGTTAGCTTAATAATTAAGCCTGTTGATCTTGTTCTTGGAACATCACTGTACCAATACGACCAACTACCACAGCCAAACCAAATGCAACTACAGGAAATAATAAAACTGACATATCTGTTACCTCTTTTCTGCATGATGCTTTCATGCTTGATTTAAATTAAAGTGTACAAGTGTTCACATTGATTAGGATAATAGCAGTGTACATTTGTACACTCAAGCGTCGCAAAGATATTCCCGACGAACGGTATAAAAAACAAACATAAAATCACAACCAATTGAATTAATTAAATTAAAAATTTTAATGAATTTCTTTAAAAACCATTTTCTTTTTATTTACCCAGTTTTTTTATTGTTTTATTGGGCAAATCAGCACTTCTTTTTCTTGTAATCCGCATGTCATTTCTATCTGTAAAGATGGGTTGAAAAAAAACTTTATATGACTATATGAAATTTCTTCACAATCATGCACCATAACTACGCAAACATTGAGAAATGTTGCCGTTTTATACAGAAAAACTTGTTATTTTTACGCAGAAAAATGTGCATTTAGTATATATTAGTAAACTTGTCATTTTTCTTTAAGATATAGAATGTTTGGCGCCATGATATAGCAATGTTTTTAAAACTATACCTATATAAATCAAAAGCTTGTATATCATAATTTGTTAAAACTCAGGATTAGGTTTGAATGAAAAATTTTAAAGTTGCCCTTGCTCAGTTCTCTCCGCATATTGGCAATATTGATGCAAATACTCAAAAGATGGTTGAACAGGCAAATTCAGCGAAACAACAACAGGCTGACTTGATCATCTTCCCAGAACTTTCCACTCTGGGCTACCCTGCTGAAGACCTTATACTTCGTCCGAACCTACAAAAACGAACCCGAAAGGCGTTCGCCCAGTTAAGCGAAGTCAAAGATATTGTGATGGTGTTCGGTTTTGTGCACCAGACTGAGGATGGACATCGCTACAACTCCGCCGCTGTAATGAAAGACGGTCAGGTTTTAGGTGTTTACAACAAACATAACTTGCCAAACTACGGTGTGTTTGATGAGAAACGTTATTTTCAGGATGGTCATCAGCACCTGATTTTTGAATATCTAGGGCATAAGTTTGGTGTCCTGATCTGTGAAGATGTCTGGTCACTGAATACCGTTAAACAGTTAAGCCAGCTTAATGTTGAAACTGTGCTGATCTTAAATGCTTCACCATATGAAGTCGGTAAACCTCAGCACCGTGTACAAACCCTGAATGAGCTGGCAAAACAGCTTAGCCTAAATATTGTTTACGTGAATCAGGTTGGTGGACAAGATGACCTGATTTTTGATGGGTCAAGTTTTGTAAGCAATCATAATGGGCAGCTTGCCTTACAGGCTCCAAGTTTTCAGGAATCTGTTTATTTCGCTGAATATGATGCAAAACAGAAGCTGTTTAAAACCGCAGAAACTACGCCTACCCTCGACACTTTTGCTGAAATTTATCAGGCATTGGTCATGGCAACCCGTGACTATGTGCAACGTTCAGGCTTCCCTGGCGTGATTCTTGGTTTATCGGGTGGTATTGACTCTGCACTCACCCTTGCCATTGCGGTGGATGCGATTGGTGCAGATAAGGTACAGGCCGTGATGATGCCTTATACCTATACCTCTCAAATGAGTGTGGAGGATGCGACTGAACAGGCACGCCGTATGGGTGTAACCTTTGGCATTGCTGAAATCCATCCAATTGTGAACAGTTTCATGCAAACCCTTTATCCATTCTTTGGCAATAGCCCTGCCGATGCAACTGAAGAAAATTTGCAGGCACGTACCCGTGGTACTCTGTTGATGGGCTTATCAAATAAGTTTGGCAACCTTGTCCTTTCCACAGGTAACAAGTCAGAAATTTCAGTGGGTTACTGCACCTTATATGGCGATATGGTCGGTGGTTTCTCTGTACTCAAGGATGTCTATAAAACCATCGTGTTTGAGTTGGCGAAATATCGCAATACTTTGAATGAAACGCCTGTCATCCCTGAACGTGTGATTACACGTCCACCATCAGCAGAGTTACGCCCAGACCAGAAAGATCAGGACTCATTGCCAGCCTATGATGTACTAGATGCGATCCTGTACGCCTACATTGAGGAAGACCTGAGTCAGGCAGACATCATTGCCAAAGGCTATGAAGCTGAAGTGGTCGAGAAAGTCATTCGTCTGGTTGACCGTAACGAATACAAGCGTCGCCAAGGTGCAATTGGACCACGTATCAGCTCGCGTGCGTTCAGTCGTGAACGCCGTTACCCTATCGTCAATGGATGGACTGCGAATGACTGAACACATTGTTTCTGAAAAGTCACAGCACCTTGCTCAAGCACTTTTGCTTGAGCAGGTGGCATTTTATAAAAACCAACTGACTACTCAGCTTTCTACTGAGTTTTTTCAACAGTTTATCCAGCTTTTTATACAACATGCGCCAGACATCCAACTCAAGGAAGTTGTTGAACTGGAGCAAATTCAGGCTGTGGTTAGGCGTTATGCCTTTGAAATGCAGCTTGGTGCAGGGTTACTGGAATTTATTGGTGAGATTGCTCAACGGCTGCATGTTTTTTCTTTACAGTCTTCAGCAGAGTTACAGGACTTATTTTCAGATCAGCAGTTTGAAATATGGCTTTCCAAATTTCTGGAACTGGAAAATATCCGCCACTATCTCAATCATTTCCTAAAAGAAAGCCCGTCTATTCAGCAGTTGTGCCAGTACATTGCCACCACAACCTTACAGAATAAGTTGCCAAAATTGTTTTCACATTCTGATGAAGACAGAATGTCTGAAAGCAAGTATGAATGGCAGCAAAAACTAAAAAGCTTTTCATACCGTCAGCAACAACGAATTGAGCAGAAACTAGAAGAAAGTATTGCTAAATTTATTCAGGAGCAACTGGCTGATTTAAGCCTATTGTCTAATGATGATCTGGAAAGTCTTGCCCGCAATGTTTGGGATGATAACAAGGCCAAGCCGCTATCAGAATACACCAAACAGGTAACTCCATTGGATGTGGAAGAATTCTTTGTCATGATCTATGAATACTGGAAAGAATTACGCCAGTCCTCTTTCATACAAGACCTGATCCTGTACGGTGTAAAAGTCTTTTATGATTTCTATAAAGATGAAAGTCTGGAAGATGTTTTTGCAGCAATTGGTCTGGAAGAGACAGATTTACTCAATGAGGCCGTACGTTTTTATCCAAAAGTTGTAGCCGCTTTAGACGAGCATGGTGTATTAGAGCCAATCATTACATTAATTCTAAAACCGTTCTATGAAAGTCCACAGACCTTGGCAACCATCGAAAAACATTTATAGCCTGTGCATAAACCAGAACAACGCTGTTTTGGTTTAAAATGACAATAACAGATAGACATCATATAGATAAAAAGAAACCACGCAGGAGCGTGGTTTTTTAAATGGTGGCTATGACGGGACTTGAACCTGTGACCCCCGCATTATGAGTGCGGTGCTCTAACCAACTGAGCTACATAGCCATAAACTGTGAGCGCATTATCTAGTGTTCCGTATAGCTGGTCAAGTCTATGGTTTTGAAAATACGAAACATATGCACAGTTTTTACTCTTTTAATTTTCAACTGATCAAATTTCAACAAACATTTAAGCAAGCCTAAAAATTTAGGGAAAATATCTCATTCATAAGGTAGAAATTTTCAGATTCTGAACAATCCAGAATATTTTAAAAACAGTAGATAAAAAGAGACCACGCAGGAGCGTGGTCTATAAAATGGTGGCTATGACGGGACTTGAACCTGTGACCCCCGCATTATGAGTGCGGTGCTCTAACCAACTGAGCTACATAGCCGAAAACTGTGGGCGCATTATCTTAACTTTCACTACATACGTCAAGCACATTTTTCAAAAAATCTTGGAAGTGGGCCTATAAGCCGGGTTCTGTCGAGGACGATCATTCCTCTAGGCGTACAATCACTCATACGCTCAAGCGACCTACCCGAATCCAGTACGGGCCATACCTCAGGATTCCTATTTGGTCTTGCTTCCGGTGGGGTTTACCATGCCGTGAACTGTTACCAGACACGCGGTGCGCTCTTACCGCACCCTTTCACCCTTACCTCACGAATGAGGCGGTCTACTCTCTGCTGCACTTTCCGTCGGCTTTCACCGCCCAGGCGTTACCTGGCACCTTGCCCTATGAAGCCCGGACTTTCCTCCCCTGCTTCAGTCACGGAGACCTCCACAGCAGCGACCGTCCAGCCCACTTCGTGGCGCATCTTATCAAAGTTAGCAATTAATTGCTCGCATTTTTTTGCGCAGTCAGCTTTTTATATTTATCCATGAGCTCATCATGGGATTCAGCATGCTGAGGGTCAAGAGGAATACAATCGACTGGGCAAAACAACTGGCACTGTGGCTGATCATGATGACCTACGCACTCTGTACACAGTGCAGGGTTAATCTCATAAATCAGCTCACCCATATAAATGGCTTCATTCGGACATACAGGTTCACAGACATCACAGTTAATGCATTCATCTGTAATATATAAGGACATTTACCAACCTTGTTGATGTTTTCGTTCAAATGCCTCAACCACAACGGCAGGCACAAACTTGTTCACATCACCTTTTAAGCGGGCAATCTCTCTCACCAGCGTTGATGAAATAAATGAGAATTGCTCTGATGGTGTTAAAAATACTGATTCAAAATGTGGATCGAGCTGACGGTTCATATTGGCCAACTGAAACTCATATTCAAAATCTGAAATCGCTCTTAAACCACGGAGTACCGCCGTTGCTCGCTGCTCACGGAAGAAATTGACCAACAAGCCATCAAACCCCACAAACTCAACATTATTCAAATGGCTCAGCGATGCTTTTGCGAGCTCAACACGTTCTTCTAAACTAAACACTGGATTTTTATGATGTCCAATTGCAATGGCAACCACAACTTCATCAAACATTTTTGATGCCCTTGCAACCAAATCAACATGCCCATTGGTAATTGGATCGAAAGTCCCTGGATAAATCACACGTGTTTTAGACATGCGTTGTACTCTAGTGAATGAGATAAGGGGTGTATTTTAACAAATGTTCGAGCTAAACGCGAAATTCCTAAACGATGGAAAAAGATTGTGTTTTACGGCACAATGTTCCTAATTGTGGAAGTTTGAATTATGGTTAAATCAACAGTCGTAAAAAAACATAGTGGTGGCACGATTGCTCAAAACAAAAGAGCACGCCACGATTACTTTATTGAAGAAAAATTTGAGGCAGGCATGTCTCTCCAAGGCTGGGAAGTAAAGTCCTTGCGTGCTGGACGTATGACACTTTCCGAAAGCTATGTCATCTTTAAAAATGGTGAAGCCTTTTTATTTGGTTCACAAATTCAGCCGTTATTGTCTGCATCAACGCATGTGGTTCCTGAATCAACACGTACCCGTAAGTTATTGTTGTCTCGTCGTGAGCTGGAAAAGCTTTTGGGTGCAGTCAACCAAAAAGGTTATTCATGTGTGCCGCTTGCCTGTTATTGGAAAGGTCATCTGGTTAAGCTGGAGATTGCGCTGGTGAAAGGTAAACAGTTACATGACAAGCGTGCCACGGAAAAAGACCGCGACTGGCAGCGGGATAAGGCGAGGATGTTGCATAAATAATAAAAAACCTCCATTTA
>NZ_JAOCLL010000036.1:0-13270 GCF_029845285.1 Acinetobacter sp. GD03645
CATTTTATGGAGTCTTTTTTAACACAATTTAATTACTTATCCGTCTCAAACAACGCAGCAACGAAAGATTTAGCCGAGAAAGGACGTAAGTCATCAATCTTCTCACCCACACCAATATAACGAATTGGCACATGAGTACGGCTTGCGATATTGAATAACACACCACCTTTGGCTGTACCATCCAGCTTGGTAATGGTAATACCAGTTAAACCCACTGCTTCATCAAAGAGTTGAACCTGATTAATGGCATTTTGACCTGTACCCGCATCTACAATCAGCATGATCTCATGTGGTGCAGTTGCATCAATCTTCTGCATAACACGTTTAACTTTTTTCAGCTCTTCCATGAGGTTGGCCTTATTTTGTAAACGCCCTGCGGTATCGGCAATCAGTACATCAATGCCTTTGGCACGCGCACTTTCAAATGCATCAAAAATTACTGAAGCACTGTCCGCACCATGTCCTTGAGCCACTACAGGAATGTCATTACGCTCACCCCAGATTTGTAATTGCTCAGTCGCTGCTGCACGGAACGTATCACCTGCGGCCAGCATGACTTTCTTGCCCTCACCCTGCAAACGCTTGGCAAGTTTACCAATGGTCGTGGTTTTACCCACACCGTTGACACCCACCATCAAAATCACATAAGGCGATTTATTCGGGTCAATATGTAGGGGCTTTACACGCGGCGCAAGTAAGGTAACCAGTTCTTCCTGTAGCGCTTTATACAGCGCATGTGAATAAATCAGGTCTCCACGTGCAGTTCTTTCCGTCAAATTGGCGATAATGGTTTTGGTCGCATCTACACCAATGTCTGCAACCAGTAACTGCTCTTCGACCTCTTCCAGCAGTTCATCATCAATTTCTTTACCGCCGATCAGAATATTGACCATACCATCGGTAAAGCTACGACGGGTTTTGGTCAGACCATCTTTCATGCGGCCAAAGAAACCAATGGATTTTGTGTCATCTTCCTCAACGACTGGCGTTGATAGTTGTTCTACAGGAGTAGGTGCAGATGTTTCAACTGTGGTTTTTACAACTGGCTCAATAATGGGAACATCGACAGCAGGTAAACTCGGTAATGTGACATCATCATCACCGATGTCAGCATCTATCAAGAATTTATTTTGCATATTCGATTGCTGTTGCATGTCGATTCCTTGAGAATAAAGCAGCTTTTTTAAAAGATTGACAGTCTAGCACAAATTGTTTTCTTTTTCCCGACTGGGCCAAATCATTCATTTATAAATAAAAATGATTCGATTAAAACTTACTCATCCTCTTGTTTCATTGCTGGATATTGTTTAATACGGTTTGATTCAAATTGATAGGCATTCAAAAGCTTTAGGTAGTCTACGCGGCGAATACTGGAATGTCTTAAAATAGCTATCGCCATGTGCTGTGTTCTGGGATGGCTGGCTTGTTGTGAAAACTGAATAACCTGTTGATATTGCATTGTATTGACAGGGCGTTGCAAGGCATTATAGGCAACGATAAAAATTAAAAAAAGTATTACTGCGACCAGAATATTACAAAATTGATCGACTTTTGTCCCAAACCGAGACTTTAAAACCTGATGTTTAGAAAATAAAGACAACATAACTTACCTCAAAGCTATGAAGTAGTGTATGTGTCTGGTTCATTAAGGACAAGCCTAACGTTCAATAAGTCACAATGAAACAACTTATTGAACGTCCAGAAACTTTATCAATAATTAACCAAGGTACGGACAAAAGCGAAATATAGAATAAAAGCAATGATCACCAGGGTAATAAAAATTGCAAACATCCCTACACCGCTCTCTGCATCGGCTGGGTGCAATTCATCATCATCGGCAATATTTCTTAGCTCGCCATCATAAATCTTGTAAAAGCGGTCCTTTTGTTCAGGACTTAAATGGCTGGCAAAATCATAGACACGCTTGCGCTGAGCCAGACAATAATCACCGAGATGAATTTCCTGATGGAAAATGGCTTCATCCAGTAATTTACGGTGATGATGAGCCAAAGTGATAATCTGGCTCTCTAATGGTGGAACATCAATGCTTACACCATCAATTACATTTGACATATTGTTCTCCTTTTCTCTTATTCTCACTTTGATTTTACTTAAAATTATTTGCGACAAATGTTTAATCGTGTAAGCTTTTATTTACGAAATGACACGCAATATATTTGACAATTCAATCAATTTTGTCATAATACTTTAACAATTCAAAGTTAAAGTAGCTTAAATTCAAAGTAGAGTTTCTTTGAATAGAATTTGCGGTAATCATAATTAAAATAAGGAGTTATTATATGATTCAACATTTTACACACCATGAACTAGAGCATGTATATGCCAATGCGGTAAATACAATTCAATCACAAAAAAACTTTCAGGATGCAGTGAAAGAGCTTGAAGAAGTAGCGAAAGCAGGTCACGGCAAAGCGGCATTATTTTTGGCAGAGTTGTATTATCAAGGCTTCCGAGTCGAACGTGACTCCCTAAAAGCACAGTATTGGCAGAAGATGGCAACCCTACAAGCATAAAGAAACGTCACTTAGGTGGCGTTTTTTAATACTTATGATAAAGCAGACTATACACTTCGTTTATCTTAGCTCTGTGTCAAAGCTTTAAATGCTTTGACTTTCTTAGTAGCGCTTTTTAATGCCTGCGCAAAATCCGTTCCTATCTTTTTTATCCTATGTCATCGTTCGTCACTTTACATTCCATTTATCTTACACACGTCAAAGTGTTAATCTCATCAAAGTATCAATCACTTTATCTTGCTTATTTTGCATTTTCTTAATACATACAATATTTGCTTACGATTTAGATGAATTGTTTAAACATAAATGACATCTAAATTTCTTATAATAAAACATAAGTTTAAATAAGATCAGTTTAATAATATGTATCGGTTTAACCATTTTCAACCAGTATCACGTGAGTTGATGATTAAGATTTCAATTCTAAAAACAATGATGTATTGCGGTGTTCTTTGGGGTTTATATCATCAAGGCTGGGCAATCAAATCTGATCAGGACGGTCATGTCTTTCCTTTCTGGCTGAATGGTGTTCAAGCGCATCGTTATGCCAAGGCGCATTGGAAAAATTACACACCACGAAAAATCACACCAAAAGATTTTCATGAATCTTTATTGCCAACCCTAACCCGCCTACAAGTTGAGCCTGCTTTATTTAACTCGTCACATCGCAAATTCAAGCTTTCAACACAGCAAATGCAGCATTTCTTTTTTATGCAGCATCAACCTGTAGCGACTGCCTAAAGTTTCCATTGTTACAGTGATGACTTTTTAAACATTCATGAGAAAAAGTTATCATTGTGGCTCAATTAGGACTTTGCAATTAAAACAAATACCGTTAAGTTAAATGAAAATGACAATACAACACAGGTGGATAAACAATGACAATCGTTGCTCAAGTCATCAAGAATAAAGCAGTACAATCAATTTTTACAATCTCACCAAATGCGACTGTACTTGAAGCAATTAAAATTATGGCGGATAAAGGTGTGGGTGCGCTGGTGGTTGCAGAGGATGAAAAAGTGGTTGGAATTTTCTCTGAACGTGACTATACCCGTAAGATCGCCTTGATGGAACGTACATCGGAAAGCACCCTTGTCTCGGATATTATGACATCCAAGGTAATTTCAGTCAGCCTGAACCATACGGTAGAGGAATGTCTACAGCTCATGACCGATCGCCACTTACGTCATTTACCTGTGCTGGATCAAGAAAAGCTGGTGGGTTTTATCTCAATTGGTGACTTGGTTAAAGCGGCAATGGAAGATCAACGTATCCTGATTGAACAACTTCAACAATATATCTCTGGTTAATTGTTTAACCATAAAAAAACAGGGCAATTCACTGCCCTGTTTTTTTATGGTTAACAACCCAGCACTATGCTTTTAGAAAGTTCTGGATTGCAGGAACAAGACGTTGCAACAACTCATCTGCCTGAGCTTGAGTCATGTTGAGTGGCGGTAACAAACGAACCACGGAACCCGCCGTGACATTGATAATCAATTTATATTGATCACGGGCAATCGCAACCAGTTCAGCACAGTCTTTTGGTAGTTGAATACCAATCATCATACCAAAACCACGCACCTGTACATTGTGGCCAGCCAATTGCGCTTTGAGTTGATCCACGATATAGGCACCGACAGTGGCAGCATTTGCAACCGCATTTTCTTTTTCAAGTGTATCCAGTACTGTATATACCACACGCGACCCCAACACTGTGCCACCATAGGTTGAACCGTGACTGCCTGCACCCAGTAAACCTACCGCTTTACCCTGAGTCATCACTGCCCCAATTGGGAAACCATTGCCTAAACCTTTGGCTGTGGTCATTACATCAGGAACAATATTGGTGTGTTGATAGGCAAAATATTTACCTGTACGCCCATTTCCAGTCTGGATTTCATCCAGCATCATCAACCAGTTATGCTGGTTACATAAAGCACGGACTTCTTCCAGATAGCTAAAGCCTTGTGGCGCAGTGTTAACGCCACCTTCACCCTGAATCGGTTCAATCAGGATTGCAACAATATCAGGATGATGGATTGCCGCTTCCTGAATCGCTTCAACATCACCAAATGGTACACGGATAAAACCCTGAACTAACGGCGCAAAACCCTCCTGAACCTTTTTATTGCCTGTCGCAGACAAGGTTGCCAAGGTACGACCATGAAAAGACTGTTCAGCAACCAAAATCTTTGGATTGACAATCCCTTGTTGTGCACCAAACTTACGGGCAATTTTAATTGCACCTTCATTTGACTCGGCACCGCTATTGGAGAAAAAAATCTCTTCCATCCCAGAAACTTCAGCCAATTTCTGTGCAGCGGCGGTTTGCCAAGGAATTTCAAATAAGTTACTGGTATGAATCAAGGTTGCGGCTTGTTCAGCAATCGCCTCCGCTATCACAGGATGAGCATGACCCAATCCACATACAGCAATCCCCGTCAAGGCATCTAAATATTCTGTCCCATCCGCCGTATATAGATACGCCCCTCGTCCTCGTACAAAGCTGATCGCCTGGCGGCCATAAGTTGCCATAAGGTGTGTTGGTTGATCAGGTTGTACAGGAGCAAGAGTGATATTAGTCATAACAAACTCAATCTATCATTAGTTGTAGTGGAAAAAAGTTATATAAGCAAAAACTTGCGTAGATTGAAAGCATAAACTCACATTTATATAAGAAAAATCTTTAACAATAGCTCGTAAACTGTTTTTCAGTATATAATTTGGCAAGATTAGTTGAGGATCTATCTATGACGGAACAAGCGCGTGATACAGTAGCGTTAATTCGTGATCAAATTGCGAAACACCCTGTTTTACTTTACATGAAAGGCACTCCCCAATTCCCGCAATGTGGTTTTTCTGCGCGCGCAGTAGAAGCACTTAGCCAAATTGGTCGTCCATTTGCCTATGTAAATATCTTGGAAAATCAAGATATTCGTGCAACTTTACCTCAAATTGCCAACTGGCCTACTTTCCCACAGTTATGGATCAATGGCGAACTCATTGGCGGTAGCGACATCATGCTTGAAATGTTCCAGAATGGTGAGTTAAAGCCATTGGTTGAGCAGTACAGTCCAGCGCCTGAAGCCTAAGCGCTGTAAAAGCAGAAAGCCAATCAAATGATTGGCTTTTTTAATTGCCTAAACTTACTATTCATTAAAACCAATATAGCGGAACATTCCCTCCACTCCCAAATCTGCCTTGTAGATTTTCATTTCAGGATAGTTTGCCTGCGTCACAGTCATAAAAACATTCATGTTTGGATCTTCATGAATTTCATCAACGGACTGTGTTAAAACATCCTCAAAACGGTCTGCAATAAATTCAAAACCTAAATCCATTGCCATAAATAAAGTATGTTCACAAGGCTGAATATATTGTTCCTGCTCCCAGTCCAAAACAGCATGCTGGCAATATGGACATAAAATATTCTGGGTAGCATCGACAATATTGATGAGTTGATATGACATAATAACAAAGCATAAAGGATTTCAATCAGTTTAAAAGAATATGAGACGCTAATCTATCTTGAATAGGAGGATTTAGCTGATGGCAACCCTTGAACAAGCCATTGCATTTGCAGCAAAACAACACGCAGGCCAAGTTGATAAAGCCAATGCACCCTATATTTTACATCCATTGAGAGTCATGCTGAATGTACCCAGCATTGAACATAAGATTATTGCTGTTCTACATGATGTCTTAGAAGATACTGAGACAAGCATCGAAGATTTACAAGCGCTGGGATTCCAACCAGATATTATCGAAGCAATTGTTGCACTGACCAAACAACAAGGTGAGTCACGAATACAAGCCGCTCAACGGACTGTACAAAACCCTTTGGCGCGTGTTGTGAAATTGGCAGATATCAATGACAATATGGACTTGTCTCGGATTTCATCGCCAACAAGCAAAGACTTTGAGCGACTAAACGAATATAAACAGGTTCGGGATATTTTATTAGGCCAAAATGTTTAATAATCACGTTTCTACCAAACTTAATGACAAGAAGCTGGAGTTCATAGCGTAATGCTGACTGATTTAGATGATTTTTATTGCTTTGCGCTTGTGGTTGAGCATGGCGGCTTTAGTGCTGCTGAACGTGCAACAGACATTCCTAAATCAAAACTCAGCCGTCGGGTCTACAACCTTGAAGAACAATTGGGTGTCCGTCTCATTCAACGTAGTTCACGCCATTTTGCTGTGACAGACATTGGCATGGATGTCTATCGTCATGCACAGGTGATGATGAATGCAGCACAAGCTGCCCATGATGTGGTGAACCATTTAAGCAGTCAGCCACGTGGTGTCATCAAGGTCAGTGTTCCTGTGGATATCGCCCAGAATCAAATGGCAAAAATATTGCCAGCTTTCCTAAAAAAATATCCAGAAGTCCGTGTGCAGATGATGGTGAGTAATCGCCGTGTGGATGTCATTAATGAGGGCATTGATTTGGCGTTGCGTGTGCGCTCCAAACTGGACGATGATCCGAATCTGGTTTTAAGACAATTTGAAGCCATTGAACAACGACTTTTTGCCAGCCAGGCCTATTTAAATGAGTTTGGTCATTTAAATAGGCCTGAACAACTCACTGAACATCGTATTATCAGCATGGCTGAAGAGCATCTTGACCAGCATTTTCTACTGTCAGGTCCAGATCATCAGCAAAAGAAAATCAAGGTCAACCCTGTGATTATGGGTTCGAACTTGTTGATGTTGGCAGAATTAGCCAGCCAGAATTGTGGGATTGCCTTGCTGCCTGACAGCATTGCACAGGGTTTTATTAAAACAGGCCAATTGGTAAAAGTCTTACCTGAATGGACTGCTCCACATGGGATCTTCCATGCAGTTTATCCATCACGTCGGGGTTTACTGCCAGCGGTTCGTGTATTTATCGACTATCTGGTTGAACAACTTACCCTATGTTCTACAATAAAAAGACCCGATTAATATCGGGCCTTTGCTGGAACTATAAAATGGCAGGATAATGCCCAGTTCCCTCTGGCCAAGGGGTAAGTAATTCAAAACCATCCTCTGTCACAGCAACCATATGTTCCCATTGGGCAGAAAGAGATTTATCCTGTGTAACCACCGTCCAACCATCACTTAATTCTTTCACCTGTGCCCTACCTGCATTCACCATTGGTTCAATGGTAAAGACCATGCCTTTTCTCAATACCATGCCCTGACCTTTCTGGCCATAATGCAGGATATTCGGTTGTTCGTGGTAAACACGTCCAATACCATGCCCACAATATTCACGGACAATACTATAGCCTTGAGCCTGCGCGACAGATTGAATCGCATAGCCAATATCGCCTAATGTTGCTCCAGGCTTAACCGTAAGAATACCTGCCAGCATTGCATCATAAGTCGTTTCAACTAATTTTTTGGCTTCAGGGCTTGGTTCACCTACAAAGTACATCCGACTGGTATCACCAAAATAACCATCTTTAATCACTGCCACATCAATGTTGAGAATATCGCCCTCCCGTAAAATCTTTTTGGCAGAGGGAATGGCATGGCATACTTCTTCATTGACCGAAATACAGGTTGTTTTGGTAAAACCGTGATAACCCACATTGGCAGGAATAACCTGTAAAGTATTGATGATATAATCATTACATATATCATCTAAATATTCAGTTGAAACACCAGCCTTTATATAAGGACCAATCATTTCCAGAACTTGTGCCGCCAAACGACCTGAGATACGCAATTTTTCAATATCTTGTTCCGTTTTAATGGTCACAGTAGAAGCTCTCATTCGAGATATTCCTTATGTAAAAATCAAATTAATTTCGCAATGCAGAGCCGTTTTTTATACTGCATTTAATATTTCAGTAGTTTTACGCCTTAGCCCTCAAATCTTCAATCTTTTTACGACTGAAAAACACTTTTTATTTTACATTTCATTTCGATCAGCATCATAGGAAAAAGGTAGAAGAAACCAGATTTTTTACTTTTAAAACCTTTTCAAACAATTAAGTTTACCAAAGATAATCCCATGATTTTAATCATTTCTTTTTAGACAAAAATAAACCGTTTTTCACATAAATTTGATTTCAAATGACAGCATTTTTATTCTAAAATCCGCACTTTTATTTTGCACCTCCCTTTTATGAACCATCTTCGTACAGGAGATATTATTGCCCTCGGTTTTATGACCTTTGCACTGTTTATTGGTGCAGGCAATATTATTTTCCCACCTATTGTTGCCCAGCAGGCTGGTGAACATGTATGGCTCGCTGCATTTGGTTTCTTAATCACCGCAGTTGGTCTCCCTGTAATGACTATCATGGCCTTGTCACGTATGCAAGGCTCAATTGAGGTCATCAGTTCCCCACTAGGTCGTTTTGCAAGTTTATTACTGACCATCGTCTGTTATTTATCTGTAGGGCCATTATTTGCAACGCCACGTACCGCCACCGTGTCTTATGAAATTGGTTTTGCGCCATATTTTGGCACATCCAGCAGTAGCCTGTTCATCTACAGCGTGATTTACTTTGCCTTTGTCGCAGCAGTTTCCCTTTATCCCAATAAACTGCTTGATACGGTCGGACACGTATTGGCACCATTAAAGATTGTTGCACTTGCAATACTGGGTATTGCGGCCTTTGCCATTCCTACAGGTTATATCTCTCCACCCATTAACCATTATGTCAACAGTCCAGTTTCCGAGGGCTTTGTGAGTGGTTATTTGACGATGGATACGTTAGGAGCACTGGTATTTGGTATTGTAATTATTCAGGCTATCCAGTCCCGTGGAGTAACCGATTCCAAACTGATTACCAAATATGCAATTATCGCAAGCCTGATTGCTGGTGTAGGTTTAACGCTTGTTTATGTCAGTCTCTTTAAACTGGGTTTAGGCAGCCATGAAGTCGCGGCAAATGCAGATAATGGTGCCGTCATCCTGCATGCCTATGTACAGCATGCCTTTGGTGATCTGGGTTCATTGTTCCTGACTGGCTTGATTTTTCTGGCATGTATGGTCACTGCAATTGGTTTAACCTGTGCATGTGCAGAATATTTTAATGAATTGACTGGTTTATCTTATAAATTACTGGTTTTTATCCTGATCGGATTTTCATTGTTAATTTCCAATCTGGGTTTAACCAAGCTGATTGCATTCTCAGTTCCCGTATTAAGTGCAATTTATCCACCAGCAATCGTGGTGATCATGCTCAGCTTTTTCTGGAAACACTGGAACAAGCCATCGCTGGTGGTAGGCTCAGTGACCGCAATTGCTTTCCTTTTCGGTATTGTCGAGGCAATTAAAGCGGCTGGCTTTACACAGCAGTTACCACAATTTATTGATCACTTGCCGTTAAGTGAACAAAACCTTGCCTGGTTACTTCCATCATGTGCTGTTCTCATGATTGCAATTGCAATTGACCGATTATCAGGTAGCAAGAATTAAAATGATTTGTCGTTAAAACGATGTTTTACCCAGACATCATTTTAGCTATACAAAGAATGTCCCTTTATCCAATGTGCATTTTCTGTTTACGACAAATCTTTATTTTTTAAGATATGTTATAAGTCTATAAAAAAGGTAAAATAGCAATATTATTCATCATGTTAAAATTCTAAATCTTTCAAAATGTAAAAAAAATGCTTCATCATTTCACCAAAAAATACTACAAATTCACATTTAAAATACTTAAAAGTTATAAAAATCAATGTATTTAATAAATTAATCTAAAAAATATTGAATTTAGCTATTGAAATACTCAAGAATTAGCAGTACAACTTAAAGAATAATTCTGACTAAAACACTTAAGTTTTGTCATCACCACAAGGAGGGATGGAGATGTTATCATTACATTTCAACAAGCAAGTCTTCATTAACACTCTGAAGACCACTGATTCGAGCATTTATGCAATTACAACACTTGCCTTAATGGCAACGTTGTTGTTTCAAGGCACTATTATGGGTAACTTAAAACCTGAATATTTTGCCTATGCAATGGTCGTCTCTATGGCTTTCTGTACGTGGGGAATTATTGATCGAAAGTGTCGACAGGTAAATATTGATCGACAGAAGAATTCTTTAGAGAAAATGGATGAGTAATCATCCATTTTTTATATCAGCTTAAAAATTTTGCAATTGTTCCACATAATAAAATCGCTGTAGCACCCAGTTCAACAATAATTAAACTTAACATCATTAACGTCATGCACCAGGCTGGAATGGCCCACTGACCTAATTGATGAGGCTGTTTAAACTGATTGGTGGTATCTTTCAACAATCCATGAATGATATAGGTCAGGATGGACATCGCAAAAAAGAACAGGTTTGCAATTACACAAGCTAAAGTCCACATATCAGACAAAACTGTAAAATAGCTCAATGCAGCCAAGATTAAACTGGCGGCGGCATAAAGTAGGCTGCTTCGATGAGCAATATCTACATAGTAATGTGCCCGTGCAAGCTCTGTTTTTCTAATTTGATAATATTTCCATACTCCTGTTAGCATCCCCACCCAAAGAAAAATTCCACTAAATATAATCGACAATTCAGTCGCTTGAGTTAAAGCAAACATCCGCTATCCTGTAAATCAGCTTCCTATTAGGGTTCTATATTACATAATAATTGACTTTTAAGTCATTTTTTACACCAGTTTCTTTTTGGAACTTGTGTAAAGTAGAAATATGCAAATACAAGAGTAGCTCGCTCATGAATAGCCCTGAATCATTTTGGATCAGTTGTAAAGATGGTTATCAACTTGCAGCTCAGTTTTATCCTGCACAAAATGATAAACAGCAATACCCCATTCTCATTTGTCCTGCGACAGGTATTACCAAAACCTTTTACCACGCTTTTGCAGAGTGGTTGAGTCAGCAAGGTTATGATGTTCTAAGTTTTGATTTTCGTGGTATTGGTCAATCTCTACATGGAGCACTTAAAGATTCAACAGCCAGTATCAGTGATTGGGGACTACTTGATATTCCAGCGGCAATTGATGCTTTGCTGAACCGAACCCAGGCAGAAAAAGTCTTTATTATTGGGCATAGTGCTGGTGGTCAGCTTCTTGGCATTAATCCCAACTATAGTAAAGTTGCCAAGGTTCTGGCAATTGCTGGCTCAACAGGCCATGTAAAAGGCTTAAAAGGTAAAACCAAGCTGCTCGCCCCTGTCATGTTTAATGTTATTTTTCCTATTTCCAGCTTTTTCAAAGGCTATGGCGCAACCCAGTTTATCGGTATGGGAGAAAACCTGCCAAAAAATGTGGCAAGGCAATGGGCAGAATTCTGTAGCAAACCTGGCTATGTGATGAATGCGATTGGGAAAAGCATTTTTGATGACTATCATCAGGAAATTCAATGCCCTATTACCTCTTTTTGGGCCTCAGATGATGAAATTGCGACACAGGCAAATGTTGAGGATTTACTGCGTCTTTACCCCAATGCAAAAACCAGGCTCATTGAGCTCAACCCTCAACAGCATGGCTATAAACAGATTGGACACATGCTGATGTTTAAAAAATCCCATCAGAGACTATGGTCAGTTTTAGAAGATGAATTGAAAAACTTAAATTAACACTCTTTATCTCAGCAATATATAAGCTTTTACGCATCTAAGCCTGTAATCCTGTTTAGATGCGTCTTTTTCTCTTTCAGATAAAATTTCTTGAACATTCATAAACCAATTTCAAAACTATTTGTTAGTTTTATTTAAAATTACATTTAATATTTTAATTTAACTACAGTTTTATTATTTTCTCAAAAATGAAAGCTTAAAAATTACCCGAAGAATGTGATAAAGAATGTATTTATTCAACTTTCACAGAGTCTTTTAAATGTTATATTTTAACCAAATGTTCAATTCAAATGATTGAATAAACACATTTTCCGAGTATTATTTATTTTATAAATATATTGATTTCGTATATTTATGACATTTTAGACAGAAATTTTTGCAAAAAAGTCACGTTATAATTTGTATTTATTTTCTACAATACAACTGTTCTACAAATCAGCTAAATAGCAAAGTTGTAAAACACAAGTGGAGGAAATGAGTAACTAAGATCATCATTCATAACAGTTTAATACGATTTATATGATGTTTTACTTATTCATGATAAAGAGAGTTCAAAGCTTTCTTTAGGAAGATTTGTTATAAATGGAATGATAGAAAAATCAGTTTAGGGATTTTTCTAACAGATAAATTGTAGACATTTCATGGAATCTTAGAGTTATTCGATATAACTCAATGTAACAAGCATAGGAAATAAGTAATGCCTAAAAAATATGCGCGTTTTTTACCTACAGCCGACTCATTTAACTTGGAAGACTTCCCTTTTTACTGGATTTCTCAAGTAAATGCCCAATATGTCCAAAACATTGACAATGTACTTAAAAAGTATGGTTTAGATAATTCTCGCCGCCGCATTCTCATTGCATTACATGTAAAACCTCATGCTAGTGTGTCTGAGCTTTCAGACATGGTCATTTCTAAAATGTCGACGACAACAAAGATTGTCTACCGCTTAAAGGATGAAGGATTTATTGAGACTTATTCCTGTAAAGAAGATGGTCGAATTACCCGCGTTTATTTAACCGAAAAAGGTCAGGAAATGATCACCAAGATCAATGACCTCACTTCCGTTATTCTAGAACAATCTTTTGATGGCTTAACACCATTACAGATTGAGAAAACCATGGAAATTCTCAAACATATGTTTAAGAACTTGGCGCGCTAATTTCCTATAAAAAGGCTTCAACAA
>NZ_JAOCLL010000037.1:0-12106 GCF_029845285.1 Acinetobacter sp. GD03645
TAAATTTTTTTAAATCATAGAATCACAATTTTACTTTATATTGTATTTCTATGATTATTAAAATTAAATATATAAAGGTGTATATCAGCCCTTATGGAAATGTGTTACAAAATTACATGGCTGGGTTAAGATATTAAATTGATTCTCTAATATATTAGTCCATGCTGTTTTGCACGCATTTGTGGAACCTGGCAAACAGAATATACCTGTGTGATTTGCAATGCCTGCTATTGTACGAGATTGAATGGTAGACATACCAATCTCAGCAAGTGACATTGCCCTAAATATTTCCCCAAATCCTTGTATATGTTTATCGAATAGAATAGATACCGCTTCTGGTGTTATATCGCGCTCATAAAAGCCAGTACCGCCTGTAGTTAATATGACTGAAATTTGGGGATCAGCAATCCAACTGCTTACGAATGCACGAATTTGATAAAGATCATCTGGGCATATTTGTCTAATAGCGAGTTGATGACCTGCTTTTAGAATAGCAGATTCAAGGTACTCGCCTGATTTATCGTTAGTAAAATCCCTAGTATCTGATACCGTCAGAATTGCGATATTTAAAGCCTTAAAGCTTATGTTCATATAATACCTACAAAAATATTGATTTATGAAACCCAATTCGGGAAAGGATTATCAAGTTTTTGCCATTGTTCAGGCCCCTGTGCCATTTCTTCATCAGTTAGCAAACACTGCTCAAATTGCTGGATGAGTCCTTGTTCATCCATATCCATACCAATCATGACAATTTCCTGACGGGCATCACCAGTACTTGGATGCCAATTGTTTTCAATGGCAGCCACACTTTGGGAATCCTGTGGCCAATCCTCCTGCGGTACAGCCGCCCACCAGTAACCTGCCACCCCATGCCTTGCCATGGCGCCTGCCTGAGACCATGTGCCTGCCAAAGTTGGATCGGATGCCAGCCAGAAGAATCCTTTGGAACGTACCACACCTTTCCATTCTGAATGGACAAAATCATAAAAACGCTGAGGGTGAAATGGTCGTCTTGCCCGATAGACGAAACTACGAATCCCATATTCTTCTGTTTCTGGCGTATGTTCACCACGTAACTCTTTTAACCAGCCTGGTGCTTGAGAGGCAGCATTAAAATCAAAAAGATTGGTATTCAAAACCTTGTCTAAATCGACCTTGCCAAATTCAGCAACTTCAATTTTTGCTCGTGGATTTAGTTTATGGAGAATGGCAAAGAGTTGCTGTTTTTCCATGTCCGTAATCAAGTCCACTTTATTCAGTACAATGACATCACAAAACTCGATTTGCTCAATCAGTAAATCAACCACGGTCCGTTCATCTTCCTCACCCAATGACTCGCCACGCTGCTGTAAACTATCATAAGAACTATAATCTTTAAGAAAATTAAAAGCATCAACCACTGTCACCATGGTATCAAGGCGTGCAAACTCATTGAGTGAAACCCCCTGTTCATCTTCAAAGGTAAACGTTTCTGCTACAGGCAAAGGTTCAGAAATACCTGTGGATTCAATTACCAGTTGATCAAAACGACATTCCTGAGCCAGACGACGAACTTCGACCAGTAAATCCTCACGCAAAGTACAGCAGATACAACCATTACTCATTTCAACCAGTTTTTCATCAGTACGGGATAGTTCTGCACCACCATCTCTTACTAAGGCTGCATCAATATTCACTTCCGACATGTCATTGACGATGACAGCAATACGTCGTCCATCACGATTGTTGAGTATATGATTGAGGAGTGTGGTTTTTCCCGCACCTAAGAAACCTGACAATACTGTCACTGGTAATTTGGCGGGAGTGGCTAAAGGTGTATCCATTGGCTTTCTCACTTTTTCATGTTGATTTCATCTTTATGTCTGGAACAACATAAAGCACATTGCCCCAACAGCTCTAAATGTTGCTGTTTAGTGTTAAAATGTTGAGGTTGAATAGATTGTTCAATAACAGGCCCAAGTTGAGGTAAATCAACACACTGTACTTTTTGGCATTCAGTGCAAATGGTCAGGAGTTGATAAATATGTTGTTGATGTTGGCAGTCATGGGCCAGATACATATTGAGTGCATCGATTTTAACAATCAGCCCACAATCCATGAGTTTGTTCAGAATGCGATAAATCTGCATTGGGGCATGAAAACCAAAAGGTTTTGCCTTGTCTAACAGGGCATAGGCACTCATGGCTTTATTTTCAGTTTGTAATATCTGTAATATGGTCTGTTGTGCAGAGCTAAGCTTGGTTTTAGTCATACACTTTTCCTTTATTTATAATCCATAGCAAGACAAGGTGAGGATGTACTGCGATGATCAACACCCCAGGTACGATAGCCAGCACTATCAATATGGATTTGACCTGATGCATAAACACCTAACCCCATTTGGAGGTTCATTCCTTGTTCTTGCCAAAACTGGCAAAGTTTATTTTTAGTCTCTTGAATAATGATTTGTTCATCTGGTGAGGGTTGGGCCGAACCGATACGAAAATCCAGAGCTGCATTAAACACATGCTTGGAAGAATCCGCCCCACCTGCACAACGGTTTAAATTAAAATTTCGATAGACCGAGGTCACTGTAAAGTCATCCAAGATTTTGCGTTCCACCAACTGTTTTAAAATCTGTAAGGTTGGAATGATGTTTGACCATATTTCTTGTGGCGGTATCTCAAACTCTTGGGCATTACACTTTTGCCAATCTCTAGCAGTTTGAAATAGCTCAAAGTCTGGGGCGATATTATCTAGATGGTGTTGCAATAAAAACGCTTTATAGGCCTTTACCTCCTGTTGGTTGGGAGATTGGACAAGCCAATCAAGATAAGCCTTGGGAATAGTTTTTTGTGAGGCTTTGGATTTGAGAGAGGTCTCAGCCCATCTTTGTGTCACAACGAATGTTTCTTTATCTCTGGATGGTGAGGACAATATCGTAGGGTATTGTCCTGTTTTCTGCTGGCTACATGCCGAAAGACATAACACCAAACATGAAAAGAATATTTGTTTCATAAGCACCTTTACGCCCCAACCGAGAGTAAGAGCATTTTGAATCTGGTATGTTTCCTTGCCCTTATTATTGTTATGTTATAACATTACAATAATATTTAAAAGTCATCCCCACTATGACGATTTAATTTCCCACTTATTTTTCAATAATATTTTGACTTATATGGGATTTTATTTTTAATTGGATATTCATTAGGAAATAAGATGCCCTTGTATATTTACAATTCGGAAACCCACTCTAAAGTACGTTTTCAGCCCATTAAAGCCAATGAAATTGGAATATATGTCTGTGGTATCACTGTCTACGATTATTGTCATATTGGTCATGCCAGAACCATGATTGCCTTTGACTATATTGTGCGTTTCCTGCGGTCACAAAGCTGGAACGTTCGTTATGTCCGTAACATTACTGATATTGATGACAAGATAATCCAGCGAGCCAATGAGAATCATGAGTCTATTTATGACCTAACATCCCGATTTATTGATGCGATGCATGAGGATTTTCATGCTTTGGGCTGTTTAGATCCAGATGCAGAACCCAAGGCAACCGATCATATTCAGGATATTCAAGGCATCACACAGACCCTACTTGATAAAGGATTTGCATATCAAAGTCAGAATGGTGATGTTTATTTTTCTGTGGAAAATTATCCTGCCTATGGTCGTTTATCAAGGCGTAAATTAGAGGGTATGCAAGCTGGGGCAAGTGAACGAGTTGGATTGGTTAATGAGAAAAATCACCCTTTTGATTTTGTCTTATGGAAAGCAGCTAAACCAAATGAACCTGTCTGGCAATCACCTTGGGGGGATGGTCGTCCAGGATGGCATATTGAATGTTCAGCAATGTCAATGTGTCATTTAGGTGAACATTTTGACATTCATGGAGGTGGCGGTGACTTGATTTTTCCACATCATGAAAACGAAGTTGCCCAAAGTGAGGCCGCATCGGGGAAAAAATATGTCAATTATTGGCTACATACAGGTTTTATCACGGTTGATGGAGAGAAGATGTCGAAGTCATTGGGAAATTTCCTGACCATTCGAGATGCTTTAAAACCTATCACCCCGAAGTCATTCGGTTTCTAATGATTTCATCGCACTATCGTAGTCCAATTCATTTTTCCAGATATATTTTACAGGACACTGAAAAAACATTATTACGTTTTTACCAAGCCTTTCGTCAAGTGCAACTTTATCTAAATCAAAGTCATATAGATATATCTATACCAATAGTATTGGAACATAATTTTATTGATAAATTTAACACCGCGATGAATGATGATTTCAATACGCCAGAGGCGTTAGCAATTTGCTTTGAATTACTAAAACAGCTCAATATTGCATTAAGAGAAAAATCTATATCCAAGATTTTAGAATATTATCAGACGTTATTGTGGATCGGTCAGGTGCTGAATCTCTTTCAACAAGATGCTGAACAGATATTAAAACAATCTTTTACCAGTTACGGTCAGCTTTACCTATCTGTACAGGAGATTGAGCAAGCGATTCAGGCTCGACAGTCTGCCCGAGCCAATAAACAATTTGCTTTGGCAGATGGGATTCGACAGGAATTACTGCAACAAGGGATTGTCTTGGAAGATACGGCCAATCAAACAATTTGGAAATATAAAGGAAAAAGCCATGAATGAACCTCTCGTTTTGTATTTTGAATCCGAGTTGTCGACAAGTAAAGATAAAATATGGGAATGGATCACATCGGTTAAAGGTATTCGCAAAGAAATCCAGCCATTTTTTACCATGACTGTCCCCAAACATATAAAATCGTTGAACAATCCCCAATGAAGTCGATGAAATTATGGAGACATGAACGGTCAATTAAACCGCACCACTCTAAACCTTGTACAGTGATACTGGTCGATAAATTAACATTTCAGCCTAGACGAGCAAAAATTCTGGTCAATCGGCTAAAACACATAATAGAAACACACTCTTTCAAATTCATGATCAATTTCACAAATTGATATGTTATAACATAACAATTATATACTTTAAATTGTGCAAGGGAGTAATTTGTAAATGGCTATTAGCAACCAAGATTTAAGAAAAGCAGGCCTTAAGGTTACCCTGCCCCGTATAAAAATTTTAGAGTTACTTGAAAATGCAATTCCTCATCATCTGAGTGCTGAAGATATTTATAAGAAACTACTAGAACAAGGAGAAGATGTGGGTTTAGCGACTGTTTATCGGGTTCTAACCCAATTTGAAATGGCAGGCATTGTGCAACGGCATAATTTTGATACGACTCATTCTGTATTTGAAATCAAACAGGAGACCTCACATGATCATTTGGTCTGTCAACGTAGTAATCAAATTATTGAATTTAGAAATGAGGACATTGAACAAAAAATACATGAGATTGCTGAACAGCATGATTTCGTTCTAACAGGCCATTCTCTGATTCTTTTTGGCTATTGTCGAAATAAAAGCTAACCAAAACAATAATATCAATCATTTAAATTCAAAGCCTTAACCTAATAATAGTATTGCAATCTAGTTATTCCACAAATTAAATGTTATGTTATAACATAACATTTAATAACTTGATTGCTGTAATATGACTTCAAAGCTTCCAGACATCTCCACTGAACACTCAGTCTTATCCCATCCCTACTGTCTGGACTGGGTGGGTATGGAAAATATTGCTCTACCCCTATATCTACATAACACCCCATGTTCATGTAAAGTAAATGCTTATGTAAGTCTAGATGATCCGAATGCCAAGGGCATTCACATGTCTCGACTATATACTCGCCTGCTGGATTTAACGGCAACACGGGATTTAACATTAAAGCAGTTACAGCATGCTTTACAAGACTTTCTATTTAGCCATCAATCACTTTCCCAACATGCCCGTATCAATATTCAAAGTGAACTTCAGATAGAACGACCAGCTTTAATTAGCCAATTATCAGGATGGAAAAGCTATCCATTTAACTTGTCATGTGAATTAAAACAACAATCTTTTCAGGCAGAGCTGACACTGGAAATTCCTTATTCATCAACTTGTCCCTGCTCTGCGGCACTGGCTCGTGACCTGATCCAAAAAAGTTTTCGGAAAGCTGTTCACTCCCAACAATTAGATGTCACAAATATGGATGACATTGTGGCATGGCTTGGCACAACTGATGCGATTGTCGCAACCCCTCACAGCCAAAGAAGTTTTGCCCAACTAAAATTCAAGTTAGCAAAAAACTTAGACACAATTCCTTTTATGGCATTAATTAATCATGCCGAACAGGCACTGGCGACACCTGTGCAAACTGCTGTAAAGCGTATCGATGAGCAGGCATTTACCTTGGCGAATGGGCAAAACCTAATGTTCTGTGAAGATGCCTTACGGCGTTTGTTTTCTGCCTTTGAGGGTTATCCCTATATCTCAGGTTTTCATTTTAAAGTCATCCATGCGGAAAGCCTACATGCACATGATGCGGTTGCACAAGGTGCATGGCAGTGGTGAGTTCATCCATCTTCCTGCAAATGGAATACGGAAAACTAGGACAGTCTTATGACTTTACCACAGTAATTGAGGCAATTCCTTGGAATCAGGATGGTTTAATCACAGCGATTGCACAGGATATCCATAGTAAGGATGTGCTCATGCTGGCGTGGGTCAATCGTGATGCTTTACTAGAAACATTAACAACAAAACAAGTCTGCTATTGGTCACGTTCCCGTCAATGTTTATGGCGAAAAGGTGAAAGCTCTGGACACCGACAAAAACTGATGGAAGCCCGACTCGATTGTGATGGCGACAGCATCTTGTTTTTAGTTGAACAGTCTGGAGCAGCTTGCCATACCTTTCGTCCCAACTGTTTCTATATTGGTTTGACGGATAATCAAGCCGAGATCTTAACCCAACCCATGATTTAAATAAGTGAAGCTATGATTCGTAAAAATCCATCTGGGCATCTGCCCGTTATTGATCAGTCTGCCTATATTGACCATACAGCAATTATCTGCGGTAAGGTCATTGTTCATGCAAACGTTTTTGTCGGTCCTTATGCCGTCATTCGTGCTGACGAAGTTGATGAGCATGGAGAAATGCAGCCGATAATTATTGGTGCAAACTCCAATATTCAGGATGGCGTCGTGATTCACTCCAAAGCAGGTGCACAGGTCATCATTGGTGAAAGCTCATCCATTGCTCATCGTTCAATTATTCATGGTCCATGTGAAATTGGTCATCATGTCTTTATTGGTTTTAACAGTGTGCTGTTTAACTGCAAAGTCGGCAGTCATAGTGCTGTACGCCATAATGCCGTAGTAGACGGGCGGGATTTACCTGAACGTTTTTATGTACCTGCCATGAGCTATATCAATCCTAGAACAGATTTAAGCCAATTCCCACCCATTGATATTTCCATTAGTGAATTTTCTGAAAGTGTGGTCACAACCAATATCGAACTGGTACAAGGCTATAAGGCTTTACAAAATGAATTTTAAAAATTTACCAGATCTAGTCATTCGGAATGCCAATATTGTCAATGAGGGTGCTTGCCAAGTAAGTGATGTACTGATTCAACAGGGACGAATCAGTAAAATTCAGTCTGAAATTACAGGCATCCATAAAACCAAAACAATTGAAGCCAATGGTGCATGGCTCATTCCAGGCATGATTGATGACCAAGTGCATTTTCGTGACCCAGGTTCACCACATAAGGGGAGTTTTGCTTCTGAATCTATGGCGGCTGTGATTGGTGGTATTACCAGTGTGATGGATATGCCAAATACCAATCCACCTACACTCGATTTAACAGCTTTACAGCAAAAAAAAGAGATTGCAGCCAAGCATAGTATGACCAACTATGCTTTTCATTTTGGTGTAAGTGCCGATAATTTACCCATTATTGAGCAGCTTGATCCCAAATTAGTCAGTGGCGTAAAGGTCTTTATGGGAGCATCAACGGGTAATATGCTGGTGGATGACCCACAGGTACTGGAACGCTTATTTGCCAATGTTCCCACCATTTTATTGACACATTGTGAATATACCCCACGCATCAAACAGCTTGAACAACAATATCGCCAAAAATATGGTGAGGACATCCCTGCGGTTTTTCATCCAAAAATTCGGGATAAACAGGCTTGTTTTGAGAGTTCACGTTTAGCCGTGTCTTTAGCAGAAAAATACGGAACACAATTGCATGTTTTACATATCACGACAGCCAAGGAATTATGCTTATTTAAAAATTTGCCTTTAAACAGAAAACATATTACCGCTGAAGTTTGTATTCATCATCTAAGTTTTGATGATAGCGATTATGCTAATTTAGGGCACCTGATTAAATGCAATCCAGCCATTAAAACCGCTCAGGATAAACAGGCGTTGATTGAAGCTGTAGCTCACAGCAATCATGTGGATATTATCGGTACAGATCACGCACCCCACACATGGCAGGAAAAACAGCAATCATATTTTAATGCCCCATCAGGTTTACCTTTGGTACAGCACGCCTTACCTGCCTTAATGGAACTCGTTGCCGACCAACAACTCTCGATTGAAACATTGGTACAGAAAACTTCACATCAGGTTGCCGATTTATTTCGTATAAAAGATCGTGGTTATATCCGTGAGGGTTATTGGGCTGATTTGGTCTTGATAAGGGAAAATCAGAATCAACAGCCTGTTTCTGAACAACAGAATTTTATGCGCTGTAACTGGACACCGTTTAGGGATAAAACCTTTCGTTATCTGGTGGATAGCACCATTATTTCGGGACAACTGGCATGGCATCAACAGCAGCTTTTCCTGAACTGTCGGGGACAGGCATTAGAGATTAACCGCTAATTTTTTTAAATGATTTAGATGATTTTTATGAATATTCAACTTTCTTTACTTGGCACATCACAACACATTCAGCTTGAACAGCCTTTGTCGATTAACGAAATTTTATCGTTGCATAAACCCCAGGGCTATAAAAAAGCCTTTCTAGCAAAAATCGACCAACATCATGTCGATTTGCATCATCTAATTACAAATGATTGCCATATTGAATTGCTGCATCTCAATGATGAACATGCACTGAATATTTTACGTCATTCCTATGCCTATTTACTGGCACAGGCCGTACAGCAACTCTATCCATCAGCTCAAGCGGTAGAATATAAGATGACTGAACATGGGCTGTATTTTGATTTTGCCGATACGTCACATTTTAATCCCGAAGACGTGCAGCACATCGAACTGAAAATGAATGAGTGGGTACAACAGCATATTGAAATCTATACCCAAGCCGTTAGTAAGCAACAGGCTGTTCAGCAATTCCAGCAGCAAAATTTTAAATCACAGTGTTTACAACAGATTCCTGATACCACGACTTTATATTGTGTTGAACAGCAGGATTTTTCCGATGTCTACTTTTATCCATTGGTGAGCAATACCGCTTTATTGGAAAATTTTAAAATTACCCATGTGTCGGGGGCATATTGGCAGGGTGATGCGAGTCAACCGATGTTACAACGAATTTATCTGACATGCTGGGCTGAGCAGAAACAATTAAAACATTATCTTAAACAACAGGAAGAAGCAGCCAAACGAGATCACAGAAAATTGGCACAACAATTGGATCTTTTACATTTCGATGAAAAAGCACCAGGTGCAATATTCTGGCACGCCAAAGGTTGGAAGCTTTTTCAGCTTTTAACCGATTACCTACGTAAACAGCAAGATGATGCAGGTTATATCGAGGTAAATACACCTGATGTGATGGATCGTGAGCTGTGGGAAATTTCTGGGCATTGGCAAAATTACCGACAGAATATGTTTACCACGCAAACTGAAGACCATCGAGTTTATGCCCTAAAACCAATGAGTTGCCCTGGTGCAGTATGCCTCTATGCACATGGATTAAAAAGTTATCGGGATTTGCCGTTACGCATGGCAGAATTTGGTAAAGTTCACCGTTATGAACCATCGGGGGCTTTACATGGTTTAATGCGGGTTCGTCATTTTACCCAAGATGATGCCCACATTTTTTGTACACAGGCACAACTTTTATCAGAATGTGCTGATACTATTGCTTTGATTTATAAAATTTATCAGCAATTTGGTTTCAATGATATTTCAATCAAACTCTCCACTCGCCCTAAGAATCGTATTGGTTCAGAAGAAATTTGGGACTTTTTGGAAAATACGTTAAAGCAAGCACTAGAACAGCTTAATATCGCATATACATTAAATATTGGTGAGGGCGCATTTTATGGTCCTAAACTGGAGTTTACCCTCAAAGATGCCATCGGTCGTGAATGGCAATGCGGTACAATTCAGGTTGATTTGAATTTACCTGAACGTTTTGATCTCAGTTATATTGATGAGAACAATCAAAAACAACGACCAGTAATGTTGCATCGTGCCTTGTTTGGTTCACTGGAACGCTTTATCGGGATTCTGATTGAACATTATGTCGGACGCTTTCCGTTTTGGTTAGCTCCTGTACAGATGGTAATTTTACCGATTACAGATGCTCAACAGGATTATGCACAGCAGCTTTATCAATCGCTAAAACAGCAAGGTTTTCGTACCTTACTGGATTTTAGCCAAGAAAAACTCAGTTATAAAATTCGACAACATACCTTACAAAAAATTCCTTATCTCATCATCATTGGTGAACAGGAAATACAGCAATCTGCTGTTCGCATACGTTCCCAAGATGGACAAGATTTGGGGATTTTCCCAATTGCAGAACTGCAAGATTTCTTTACTTCCTCATCTTTAGCTGTTTAAGATTTCATAATGAGTTGTGATATGACATCATCTATTGTAAGAACCAATCGCCCTAGGTTTAAGAAATAAGTTTCTAAAAAAGAGCTTGAACTGCGAAAATTGAGATTTTGGTACATTTTACCTCATGTCACAGGAGTTTCGATTTTGAGTACAAAAGCTCTTCTGTCCAAAGAATCCTAAACTATGCACGCCTGCTAAGATTGAAGACACGATTATTCATTTACATCAACATTACCATTCAGACTGATAACGATCATGAGTTTCAAGCGAAATTCCATTGGTATTTGGCTACTTGTTACTTTGCTAAAACCCGTTTATTTAAGAGTGATTGGATGGGTTTTTCTGGCTATAGCATCGATCCTCAGTATTCAAACATGGGGCTTTTCGATTGGGCTGACAGCATATTTTGGTTTATTGATACTGGTGGTAGGAGTATTGTTTTTTTACTCAGTTATAAAATGAGATGGGTCATCAGGCTGATGGTAATTACTGCCCTACTATGCCTGTTTGGTTTAGGTGGGCTAATGGTTATTTAACGATTACGGATTTACCATACCCCAAATAAACAAAATCTTCTTTGATTCAATACTTCATATCTCATATCTTGTTTTTTTTGGAGAAACCTACATCTAGCTTATAAATATGAAAGAAATCAATTTAGGTAACAATCTAGTCGAAGTGTATAACCAACCGATTCAAGGGCGACTTTTTGTAATAGGTGACCTACATGGTTGCTACACATTACTTATGAATAAGTTAGCCGCACTAGAATTTAACTTTCAGCAGGATTTATTGGTCTCCGTTGGAGATTTGGTAGATCGAGGGAATGAAAACCTTGAATGCCTTAGTCTTATTGATGAGCCCTGGTTTAAAGCAATACGTGGAAACCATGAACAGATGTGTATTGAAGCAACAGTCGATGATGAGATGGAAGAAATGCATGCTTATCATGGAGGAGCTTGGTTATATCAATTACCTCTCAACCAACAAGAAACTATTATTGAGCAATGCCGCAATTTGCCAATCATTCTTGAAATTCACCATAACCAAAAAACTTATGGCTTTGTCCATGCTGATATACATATCAATGACTGGGAAGAATTCAAGCAAGAGGTTCTCAAAAATAACTACTTCATTAAAGGTGAACAGTCAGCTATGCAAATTGCGCTGTGGCACCGAGGACGTGTTCGGTTTAGTAAGTATAACCCTGCATATAAGATGGTTACAGGAGTCGATGAGATCTATTTTGGTCACACAGTAGTTAAAGAACCTATCCAGCATGAGAACTGCTTCTTCATCGATACAGGAGCTGTTTTTGGGGGATCCTTAACAGTTTTAGAAATTTAAAAAATTTTTCATTCT
>NZ_JAOCLL010000038.1:0-10597 GCF_029845285.1 Acinetobacter sp. GD03645
AGTAAACCATTAGCAGTTAATTTCGCTACTGTTGTATCACCACCCACATTCAATGTACCAGTTGTTGAAATACCTGATGCTTTTACAACAGACTCTGTAGTACCAGTTGCATCGATTCTAGTTACAGTCAAGGCATTGTCAGCATCTGGAACTTTTTTGCCTACTGTAATAGAGTCCTGAGATAAAGGAACTGAAGGCTTATTTGTAACAGTTGGTACAACTGGATTTGGATTTGATCCAACGAAGTTATTACTACCAGCTGCAGTTGGAGTATATTTTAATGTTACTGTTTTACCACTAAAATCACTTTCAGTTTTAGTTGTCGATATACCACTTGATAATTCAACCTTTTGATCATTAATAATTTGGCTAGAAGTGTTTACATTTTTACTATCCGTTTGAATAGTATTATTAGCCACTTGATAAGTAATAGTTTTTGTACCATCAGCATTATGTGTTACAGCAGCACTAGCAGGTACAGGTTGAGAACCAAAAACACTTGTCAATATTGCACTATCAGTATCAGCTGGATTAATAGTAACTGCACCAGTGAACTGTACATTAAAAGGATTCTCTGTCTTACTTGTGCCTGGAATAGCTGGACCAGTCAAAGTACCATTTACATTAATTCCATTTACAGCAGGGTTCGTTACAAAACCCGAACCCGTTTGAGCACTGGTAGCCGCCATCACTGAACTAGACGCAGCAATTGCAATCGCTACAGTTGATAATTGAAAAGATTTTTTCATTAAAAAGACATCCTATTTTTGAAGCATAAACTTTTAATCTCACTAAGCATTTACATTCCAGTTCCAGAGTTGGAATTGTAAAGCCTAGGGAGCTGTCGTATCGCTTGAGTTATTGGCCCAGATCACTTACCCGTTTCATACAAAACTGATATAGAACAGACGATCTAGGCACCCCATGCAGCCGATTCTAATTTTACTTTAAAATTTTATCAATCAAAATTTGATTAAAAATACAGTTTTATTTTAAATAAAGGTAAAACACAATTAAAAAACAATATAAGACACTGAAATTAATATATTTTTAAATTAAAAATATTTCACAATCCAACAACTCTTTATCAATCAAAACTTGATTTAAAAGATGCTAATGTTAAATCACTCAAGACTTGATACAATTTACATGCAGGAATTCAATGAAAAGGAAGCGTTTAGCAAACGCTTAAAACAGCAATTAGCCAAGAAAGGTTGGGTAACAAATAGCCCAACATGGTTAGCAAAAGAATTTAATATTCGTTATAGCGGTCAATCTGTCAGTATCCAGACTGCCAGTAACTGGCTCGCTGGCACAGCCATTCCTAGCCAAGATAAATTGCAAATTTTGGCGGCATGGTTAGATATATCAAGTCAATGGTTAAGATTTGGAGAGCAAAATGCTGAACCAGATCAGGCCTCCACACATAAAAATGTTCAATTTTATATGGATGATCTTCCTTTAAAAATTGCAAAATTAACACCAAAACAAAAGCAACTGGTTTACCAAATCGTAGAGGAGCTTTTATCTCATTCTTCATCCAGTAATTGATCATTGAAATGAGTTTGTAATAACTCCTTTAAAGCAGGATATTTCGTTATTACGGTATCAAGCTGCTGGCGTAATAGTTGGTATTTTACCTTATAAGCATATAAGTCCTGTATTTCCTTTACAGGATAAAGTGCATATTCGATTTGTTCTGAATTAAGTTTATGCATGTAAACAATATGATCCTTTTCTTTACTTAAATCATTTAACATTATTTTCCCCTAACTTTATCTTAAACGCTCATGATCATTTTGTAAAAACAATCACTACAATCCTTGATTTCAATAATCATGAGCAAAGAAACAATTAACCCTTGTATTTCATCATATAAGTGCTTAGGGACAGGATGTGTCAAATTGTATTCTTTAATTTTAAATTTTTTAAAAATTTCCTATCCTTAATGGAATCAACTCCTGCCCCACACATTCAGTTGCTTTACCTTATTTTCAGCCAAATGGTTTGTTCTTTATCATTAATTTTATTTCCGATATTTATTTACAACAATTTATTGGTTTTCCAATAAAAATACAATATTAAAACTGATTGAATTTAATATCACAATTCCGATATTCGGTTAATGAGATCACTTGTGTGTCAAAACTCGGGGACAATTTACGCAAATTTAGACAGGCGCAAAAGCTCACTCAAAAGCAGCTTGCCCAAAAATCTGGTATACCCCAGTCGATCATTTCCCAGCTAGAAACGGGTTCAGCACAATCTACAGGTTCAATCGTTGAACTGGCAAAAGCTCTAAAGATCACCGCAGAAGAGTTAAAAGGGAATCTTAATACAACCAACTTACGGGAAATCGAATCACAAATTCATTTTCCTCAATTTGATGAAATGTTGGTTAGAATGAATATATTAAAAACAGAGGGGAAATTGACGGATGAACAGCTTAGAAGTATTGAAAATATCATTAATTCAATGACAAAAAGTATTCACGTGTTAATGGATAATTTCATGCTTCTACACGAGAAAAAGAAATAATAGGTACACAATAAAAAATCCCCGTGAAATTAATCACGGGGATTTTTAATGTATGGAAGAATTACATCATGCCAATTAACAATCTAACCTTCTATAAATACAAATCACATTACAACCTATCCAATTGATTCAACGATATTTTTATTCTAACCTTCCATAACAATGTAATACATGCAATTACCAATTTTTGTGAGTAAGATTGTGAGTAAGCCCTTTCAAAAATAGCGTTACTCACAACATATGCTGAACGATTTAAAAATCAAAAGATTAAAACCACGTGAAGAATTATACCGCATGGCTGATCATTCAGGGCTCTGTATAGAAGTCCGCCCATCTGGTAGCAAATTCTGGCGTTATCGTTACCGCTTTCTTACTAAAGCAAAAATGCTCACAATCGGTAAATATCCTGAAATTACTTTAGCATATGCTCGATTAAAAACTATTGAATATCGAGAGCAACTTGCCAAAGGAGTAGACCCAATAGGTCACCAGAAAAATGAACGCCTTGAAGCAATTAAAGCAAATAATGGTACATTTCGGTTAGTCGCAAGTGAATTTATAAATTCCCGAAAAGCTCAACAATCCAAGGAATGGGAACAACGCCGAAGCAGTTATTTTGAGAAAGATGTTTACCCTCTTATTGGTAACAAACCTATTCATGAGATTGACTCTATTGATATTAAAACTGTGCTTGATAGCACTATGGCAAGAATCAAAAAATCAGGAAGAGGCACAGGAGAAGTTAAAGGGATTTTTGTAAGACAAATCATTGGTGAGGTTATGGAATATGCAATTATCACAAAACGCATTTCTATAGATCCTACTTATGTTCTTAGGGGTTACATTAAACAGCCAGATGTAACCCATGCCAGACCATTAACTGAGTCTGAAAAAAAAGTACTTATGCTTAAGCTCAATGCATACGGTGGCTCAATTAGCACACGAAATGCTATTAAAGCCGCAATATACACATGGCTTAGAAGCATTGAGATACGTCGAGGTAAAAAGGAATATATTGACTTTGAAGATAAGACATGGACGATTCCAGCAGTATCAAGGGCTGATATTTTGGCTGGCAAGCGCAATATGAAAAAGAACAGAATGCATGTTGTACCATTGTCTGACCAAGCCATTGAAATCATAAAAGAGCAATTTGCACTTTATCCAGATAGTGAATATATATTTGCAGGAGAAGACGGGGAAATGATGGGTAAAACCACATTGAATACAGCCCTGAGTAATATGAAATTAGAGTTCAGGATGCATACTCTAAGAGCAACTGCATCCACTGTGGCTAATGAGAATGGTTTTAATAAGGATTGGGTTGAATTACAACTTGCCCACGTTTCAGATAATAAAACAAGGGCATCGTACAATCATGCTCAATGGTTAAATGATCGTAAAACGATGATGCAATGGTGGGCTGAACATGTAGATAGTTGGGATAAAAATAATAATCTATAGTATAGGTATAAATTCTTTATTTTTTCCCAAAAAATATGTTTAAAAAGTTAGATACATAAGTTGAAAACAACTCTATGTATCTAAACTTAATTCTATTACATTCTCACTTCCAAATAGATTATTCACTGTTACAAGTGCTGTATCAGATAATGTCTGAGTAGCTAACACAGCCAGTCTCGTCATTGGGCGAGAAATAGATACATAGAAAAGATTACGAGCTCTATAAAAACCTTTTGTGTTTGCATTAGTCAACTTTTTAGTCTCAAGCAACTCGAGAAGCTGTGGCCATTTATAATTATTCCATCCACCACCTAAAACTACTAATACATTCTCAAACTCTGCCCCCTTAACACTGTGCTGAGTTGCAAATGGAGTTTGCTTTTCAATAAACTTTGTAACTTCGATTACTTCTTTATATGGAATTTCTCTTAATTTATTATAACGAAGTAGTGTTGAAGACATTTCCGTGTCAGGTGAATTTCTTAGAGAAATAAGCTCATCGTCTCGTCTAAGCACTCTATCTGGGGGGGAGGGACGTTTTGTCTGCTTAAGATGATCTATCACTTGCCCTATAGTCCCCTCTTGTCTTAGTTTTAATAATTGATCCATATCCCGTCGCCAACAAGATTTATCTTCATGCTTCGTTATTGCAGGCCTTGAGCCAAAGATTTTAAACATCTCACCATAATTTGATAAGCTATAGCTAACACTCATTGGTTCAACTATTTCTGCAAAAAATTTTATTACAGGGTCTTCTTTTTTAGCAAATTGATCATTACGTCCGTCAAATACTTTAATTAATTGAGGGTATCCTTGTTCAGATGCTAAAACATTATGGCTTAACATCAGTATCTTAGTTTTTTCAATATCCCACCCCTCATTTTGTAGCCTCTGTATCAAACTTGTACGAGTAGATCGAGCTATATCTATTGGTAAATCATCTTTAGAACTTCTCTCATCTGTTCGTGTCCCCTTATAAGAATTAGTATGAAAAAATCTAGCTTCACCTTTTGCATCTGGCGAACTGACAGCTTGTGGTAAGTCTAGTCTTAAATTATTTAATATATCTACAATTGCTGGAACTGATCGAAAATTTGATCCCTTTGCAATCTCTTCGATTGGATACTCTGCCAATTCATATTCACTACCATAAATAGTCTGCCAATGGTCTCCAAAAAGACCAAAAAGTGGTCCCACCTTTGGTTTTAAGAAATACTCTGTAATAGCATCCATAAATTGGCGATTGGTATCTTGATATTCATCAATAAAAACTACCGGAAACTGATTGCTAAATATTTTCCGAAACTTTTCTTTACTTAGTAATTTAGCCATCATCGTTGGGATATCATCATGACTCAGTGTAATTTTCTGATCATTAACACCAAAAAAGCCCAACTCGTATTCCACTGATTTAGACCCAATGCCACCACCTTGTTCAACTTTTTCTTTTCTTGAATCATCTTCAATAAGAATCTCTCTTATGGCTTTTTGAAATTGGCGCATAAAAGCCCATGAGAATCCATGTATAGTATCGACTAAAATTGCTGGATGGTCTTCAATTTCTTGGGCAATCTCATTTCTTGCAACTTCCGTATAAGTAATACAAGCTACTTTTTTACCTGTTTGCGTTAATGATCTACCACGCTCTTTAATAATGGATTTTAGAGCATGAACTAAAGAAAATGTTTTTCCCGCACCTGCGCCAGCTTCTAGCCGGAAACTTCGTCCTGCTTTTATAGCTGCATTAATTTTTGCTTCAGCTAGTTGAGCTGCAATTATTGCTGGATTGTCTAGAATCTCACTCATGCTACTTATTCGCCTGTAGTTAATTCATAGTTTGATTTTTTTATAGTGTCCATTTCAGATAACCAAATTAGACCTTCCTTGATATATCTTGGTGCCGACCAATCTTCTATTAGAATTGCATATTCTAAGGCGAAATCAGATTTAATAAGCCCTTGTGCTTTTTCCCAAGCAGCAACAGCAATATCTTGTCCTTCAGGTAATTCAAATTTAGAAAGATTAGCTAATATGAAAGCATCCTCATAACTTCTAGCGCATATATTAGTTTCTGGATCTTCTGGTATTTGATATGCAATTCTACGGAACTTAATTTGTTTCTCTTGAGCAGTTTTAGCAATCAAGACTGACGGGGAAATTTGACTATCCTCATTTTTAGCTTTTTTCTTAACTTTACCAGTATCATCGACTTCTTTAGGATAAAACCAGTTTTTAATGGCAGCATTAGATGTATTCTGACCATCAACTACTGGGCATTTCACCCATGCATCTTCCTGTTTTCCATTCTTAGTTATTTTGCCTTTTTTTGTTGAATCTAGATCAGTGATTACTAACGTTTTCAACTCCAGAAAGTCAAGGAGTGGATAAAAAATATGCGCATGTGCTCCACCAACCTCAACACAAGTAACATATTGTCTGGCTAGTTTTTGTGGTTCATCAAGAGACTCATCAACTAATTGACATAACTTTGGCATTAATAAACGTTCTGTTGTCCCTTCAACTAAGATAGCTTTATCAGCAAAGTAAAGATCACATTTCGTTAAGGTCATATATTGATGTAAAAATTTTTGATCTTTAACAGAAATACTACTCAACCCCTTCTTAAAATCTTTAACCTTTGTCTGACGTACGTTTTCTATCTTATGAATTTCATTATAAAAATATCTAACAGCATCAAATTTTGCAGCATTCGCAACATGTGGGGAGTGTGTTGTGATAACAAACTGGATATTCCATTTATCTTTGTTAGAATAATTTTCCGATAATTTTTGAACAGCCACATTTAATTGATTGATAAAAACCTCCTGCATTTGAGGATGTAAATGAGCTTCTGGCTCTTCAATAAATATTAAATGAGTAGCGGGGCTAATTGATTTTGATCTATAGATTTTGTGATAGCTTGCTAACTGTAGCAACATGTAAATCAAATTACGGGTTCCTAGACCATTATACCCTTCTGGTAAATGTACTCCATCAACTCCGCTATAAACGACCTTAGTATGCCCTGATAATAATGATTCCACGTTTAATGATGTCTCTGGTCTTATCTCAGTATCATTAAGACTTGGAAATCCCATTACGTTCATAACTGGTAATAATTCTTTAAGCATGCCATCAAAGTCGAGTTGGACATTATGCTCAATATTTTCAACAGATTGCTTTAATCTTATAGCTAAATTTTGATCTGCCTCAGCAGCAGATGGTGCTGTAGCTGTCTTAAATAGCTCACTAAGCAATTTACCTATTACATCAGCATCCCCTAGTTTTGTTTTATCAAGATTTCTTTGAGCTAATACAAAGTTACATTGTAATAATGCTGTTAAAGCAGATGTGCCTTCAAAATCTCTCGTATTTGTACTATCAGTAGGATCAATTGCACTTACATGAACCCCATAAGCTTTAGACAAATTACCCTTCAAATTTTTATAAAAATGTGTACGAGGTTCAACCACTGCGGAAGATGGGGTAAGGTCAAAAAGCAAATGCATATTTTTCAAAATAGGCCGATACTCAACTCGCGCAATAGCCGTTGTAGAGTCTTCATCTAAATCAATAATAAAAGGGGATAGAGAACCTAAATCAGGAGAAAGTTTATTATATTGAAATGTAAGTATAAGAGAAATTCGAGGAAGTGTTTCGAATATTACTTCTGAACTTTCCCCCGCCTCTCTTAATTCTTTAGCTTTTAAAAATTTTTCTCGTGATAAAACTGAAAAATCCTCTAGCCGAAATCTTGTTCCAGATTCACCACAAAAACAATCAAAAATACTGGTAAAAGATGTCTTTCCACTATTATTACGTCCAACAATTACAGTTGAATTCTCTTCCAATCCGAATTCGACATTCTCAAGAAGCCTAAAACCTTCTACTTTAATTTTTTCAATGCGCATTATTATCCCCAATTATTTATTTTAAGCTTTTAAAAATTCGACTATGAATATAGCTTAATAACTAAGATATTATTATTTCTAAAAATAATAATATACAACTTAAGCATAAACTTTTTAAAGCTATCTAACATAATCTTCAAAATAGAAATTGCCATCTCTACAAGCTAACTACGACTGAGCCTTTTTTCAACACAATAGATCAGTAACGTAAACACATCGAATAGTTTTCAACTTTAATTTTACTTCAATCAAAGCTTGTCTGCCGCCCGTCTTAATATTTATCCTGATATAAGAAATCAGTTCTTAATATTTGTACCACGATACAAGCAATGTAATATAATAAACAAATAAGTTGAGTATATTACATGAAAATATCCTTGCTCATATCCTCGCTACCTACACAGAATACAACCACTCGTATGAGAGTCTGGCGATCTCTCAAAGCAAGCGGCGCAGCAATTCTAAGAGATGGCGTCTATTTGCTCCCTATTTCCCATAGTGAAAAGTTTGATCCTATTGCTAATGATGTTATCTCAGAACAAGGGGCTGCTTATATCTTTCATGCAGAACAACCCTTAAATCTTGAGCTTGCTTCTTTTTTCAGTCGGAAAGAAGAATACGATGCTCTCTATAAACAACTGTCTGAATTAAGAGATCGGCAGACCAAAGATGAAAAGAAAGAGCTGCTCAAGCAAATCCGGAAATTAAGAAAAAGTATCGATGCGCTTGTAGAAATTGACTACTACCCCGATGAAACTCAAGCACAGGTTCTAAATGAGCTTTCCTCTTTAGAACTTTCAATTGCACGTCTTGGTGAAGTGAATGAACCACTAGCAATACAAGCTCATATTCAACTTCTCGATAAAGCTAGTTATCAAAACAGAATTTGGGCAACTCGTAAAAGACCTTGGATTGATCGCCTAGCTTCTGCATGGCTAATCAAGACATTTATTGATACCTCACCAACATTCATTTGGTTAGAAACGCCAAGTGACTGCCCAGAAGAGGCATTAGGATTCGATTTTGATGGTGCAACTTTCAGTCATATCAATCATTGGGTGACCTTCGAAGTTCTTTTACATAGTTTTGATCTAGAAACACCTGCATTAAAGAAAATCGCTGAAATTGTTCATTACCTTGATGTAGGTGGGATTGAACCTCCCGAAGCAATCGGTATTGAAAAAGTTATTCAAGGAATTCGAAGTCAGATAAGTGACGATGATCAATTATTTGCATTATCGAATCACATTTTCGATGGCTTATATGCCAACCTATCAAGAGAATAATCATGGAACAAGAACTTGTTATAGAACCAGAACAAGAAATACAGTCAATTTCATTTTGGCAAGCATTTCTATTCTGGCTGAAATTGGGGTTCATTAGTTTTGGTGGGCCAGCAGGACAAATCGCTGTCATGCACCAAGAACTCGTTGAACAAAAACGTTGGATTTCTGAAAAACGTTTCTTACACGCTCTCAACTACTGCATGTTATTACCCGGACCTGAAGCTCAACAATTAGCAACCTACATAGGTTGGTTAATGCACAGGACTATAGGTGGTATTGTTGCTGGTGTCTTATTCGTTTTACCTTCTTTATTTATCCTGATCGCCCTTTCATGGGTCTATGTAAAGTTTGGTGATGTTCCTATCATTGCTGGTCTCTTTTATGGAATCAAACCAGCTGTTGTTGCTATTGTCTTTCATGCAACTTACCGGATTGGCAGCCGATCATTAAAGAATAAGTTTTTATGGGCAATTGCTGCACTTGCATTCGTTGCTATCTTTTTCTTTAACCTTCCGTTTCCTTTAATTGTTCTAAGCGCTGCAATCATTGGATACTTGGCAAGTAAAAAATATCCAAGCTTTTTTACTGGTGGAAGTTCACATCAGCAAGGTAAAAAAGATTATGGTCCAGCATTAATTGATGATGATACTCCAACCCCAGAACATGCCATATTTAGTTGGAAGCACTTAGGAAAAATTTTATTTATCGGTGCAATTTTATGGTTTACACCCATTATAGGTTTGACTCTTACCTTGGGATGGGAGCATGCCTATACACAAATGGCTTGGTTCTTTACTAAAGCGGCACTGCTAACATTTGGTGGAGCTTATGCGGTATTACCTTACGTGTATCAAGGTGCTGTAAATTTTTATGGTTGGTTGAGTCCAACACAAATGATCGATGGTTTAGCACTAGGTGAAAGTACACCCGGCCCACTGATTATGGTTGTTGCATTTGTCGGATTTTTAGGTGGCTTTAATCATGCACTTTTAGGAAGTGATCATGTATTTTTAGCAGGTGCCTTAGGTGCTGTCATTGTTACTTGGTTTACGTTTCTATTTTCTTTCATTTTCATTCTAGCTGGCGCCCCAGTGATTGAATCAACACACAATGAATTAAAGTTTACTGCACCTTTGACTGCAATTACTGCTGCTGTTGTAGGAGTAATATTGAATTTAGCACTCTTCTTCAGTTATCACGTTTTATGGCCCAATGGATTCAACCATTCTTTCAACTATGAAGCCGCATTCATTGCAATTGCAGCATTCATCGCCTTGTTCCATTTTGAAGTCAAAGTCATGTATGTGATTTTTGCCTCTGCATTCTGTGGCTTGATTCTATATATTGGTGCATAAACTTATAGTTTTATTTCTTAGGGTCTGTTGAGAATTACCGAGG
>NZ_JAOCLL010000039.1:0-9199 GCF_029845285.1 Acinetobacter sp. GD03645
CAAGGGCCGTAAGCCGTCACTGACTCCTGAACAAGTGGCTCTGCTGCATCAACGTCTTGAATCTGGCGACTACAAAACCAAGCGAGCATTGGCGAAGGAGTTTGGGATTTCTGCGCCAACGCTGTATCGGTATCAGTAGTAGTTCCAGCTATTTGATATTATTTGTCTATCTATTGAAAATTTTTCTGAGTAAAACAGGGTCGGCATCCTGAACTGAGCTTGCTCCAATTTTATTTGCTGCTAACCGTAAACAGGAATCGACCGATACAAACCAACTTGCCATCAAGTAGTAACTGAACCGATACTGTCGTAATGCGCCGACCCGCACGAACAATACTGGGGACTGCCTGTAACGTACCTATAAATGCTGGCCGCAGGTAATCAAAGGTCATCGTGGAGCATAAGGGCAGCTCATTATCACCACGCTGACGGGCAAGATAGGCGGCGGCGGCCACTTCACCAAAACTCGCGAGAATGCCGCCATGAAACGTGCCAATCATCGGGTTGCCGATATGCGAATCACGAAAGTCCATAAAGTACTGTATTTCTCCATGTTGCATTTCCTCACGAAAACCTAGAAAATCGACAAAAGGCTCGTCACACAATTTTAGTGGGGGTGTTTCCGCGCTCATCTGATTTACTATACTCATATCACTCGCCTCGCGCTTCATTGCTGTCAAAAGAGGGTCCCATCGTGCCGATTGCGAAAGAACCAGTGACAGTAGCCAGTAGCTCACCACTGTCTTCTGCAACCGCTCGGCCCGTGATAAAGGCCACCGTATCGGTTCTACCAATGCAATCCACTATCGCCTTTAAACCTACCGCAGAGGGAATACGTCGCAAAAAATCGACACGCAAATCAATAGTGGCAATCGGCTCTAACGACCGCAATGACGAAAAAATAGATAAGCCGCAAGTCGTATCCAGCAGCGTCACCAAAGCCCCTCGATGCAGTGAGCCTTTACGGTCAGAGAGTTGCTCAGAGAAGGGCATCGTCATCTCGGCATGACCATCGCTCACTGCACCAACACTAATATTGAACATATTGAATAAAGGGTGATTAGTACCAAAAAACGCCTTAGCCATGGTCAGGTGTGCCGTGTTATTACTGTCCATTTTTGAACTCCCGCCATTGCTGGCTGATTTTATTGCGAAAAAATTAGCGGCACGTCTCAAAGTGCAAGGGCGGCATCTGTATAATTACGTTCGGCCTGCATCACCGCCACAATGGCCTCTTCAATGGCGGCATATGGAAAGTTTGTGCTTTCCGAGGCAGACTTCAAACACATGGCTAATGCCGTCCATGCTTTTTCGCAAGCCCTCATTAACAGGGGCAGTCGATATTGCTGTACACTTGCGTCATAGTGAACCGCTTCATCAAGGAATTCAGCGTACATTTTGCGGAAGCCGCCGCCACCTGTGCCACGCTTTTCAATAATTTGGTAGGCAAATCGGGTCGTCCAGTGCCAATCGCCTGTGGCTCCCCAACGACTCAGTTCGGCCAGCCATGTTTCCAGTGCCGATATGCCACTCACAGCTAATGACTTGGCGTTGTCATGGATGACACCGGTAATCATCTCGGGGGTAATTTCGCCTTGAAACGCGGTGGGCGTGAACATATTGCCATAGTGAATAAATGGGGGCTGTGTAGAAAATCGCGCGCGCGTGAGAGCCTGTTCGCTCACGGACAGCACATCAGGGCGCTCAGTGTCAGTAACCAGAATCTCGCCCGTCTCTGGGTTTTTCGACCAGGCCGCAATGGCGTGACCGGGAAAGTGAGTGGTGCTGTTAAAGTAAGGCAGGTAAAAAATATCTGTCAGCAGCAGGGTAGGACGTCCCGCATCCAGGCAGTTGCCAAGCGCTACGGCTGCCAACTCGGGGGAATCGAAAGTTTGCCATTCAAAAGGCATCCCAAGGCTTTGAAATACGCGTGCTTCAAAGCCCAAGGAGCGCACATGCACTAAAAATGGGACAGGGGCCTCCGCCAGCTCCAGGTAAGTCACCCCAAGCCCTGAACCTAATCCAAGGCACATGGCCTCAGAAATAGTCAGCCCATTAAATTCAAGCAGGTCACGAATTGCAGAGCTGCCACAATGTCTCCCGATGGCATGGGTAATTTGAACATCCCGTTTCTTCACAGGTTTTTTGCCTCGTCGTGAAAATCCATATTAAGTATGCCTCTTGTCATCATTTGCCATATGGCATCAGCGATTTGTTCAAGATTGTACTTTCCATTGTCTTTATACCAGGTGGCCGCCCAATTGATGGCGCCTAGGCCAATAAGCCTTAACAGATCCACATCCACATCCTTACGGATAAAACCCTGAGTCTTCAGCTCATTCAGGATGGCGTGCCAATATTGTTCGTATCGGTCTCGTTCGGCGATCATCTGCTCACGTGCGGCACCATGGAGCGAGCGCCACTCAAACAAAAGCACATATACCATATCATCACCAGACATGAGTACATTAAGATGGGCGTGCAGTGCCGATTTCATTTTTTTTAGAGGATCCTGGATCATTGAGGTTGCTTCAATGATCCCGTGGATAGTTCTTTCAATGGCCAGCTGCATCATATCAACCAGAATATCATCCTTACTGCGATAGCGATAATGAAGGCTGCCGGGAAGAATGCCGCAAGCCCTTGCAATTTCTCGGACGCTTGCACGCTCAAAACCCTTTTCCCGGAACAGCCTGGCAGAGGCAGCGAGCACTCTTTCGCGGTCTGTAACTTCGACTCGAGCAGATTCTCGACTTAACACGGCTTCACTCATACTATGGTATCAGACCAATATAATACTCGATTTAGTCGTGTAAAATCTTCCAGCACTTCTGCTTATTTTATGCTGCCGCCGCAATTGGAATGTTAAAAACAATTCGCGAAGCTTCCATGGGGTCCTGGTGCTTGTCATATTCGGTTAGCCAGGCACTAACTTTTTCCGGGATGCCTGTATCACCAGGGTGGAAGCCCGGCTTAAACCAGTCCAGATAGCGTGGAATCAGCTTGGTAATCATGCCGCGTGGTCCATACAGCCGATAAAACCCTTTGGCAAGCACTAAAGGCTGACCGTGCATTTTATCCACCTTTAGCATATGCCAAAGCACAGAACCTACAACTGCATGCATTAGCACTGTGCCTGCAATGAGGGCGGATGTGCGTGTAAAATAGCCGCCACCTGCTGCTTTTTCATACACATCATAGGCCACTGCCTTGTGCTCGACTTCTTCTACCCCGTGCCACATGAACATAGCGCGCATGGCAGGATGGGCGTTCTTGAACATATCACCCTCACCTTCCATAAAGCCTTCGCCCAGTGTGGCCGTAATGTGCTCAAAGGCAGCTGTCATAGCCAGCTGATACTTGATGGGCAGGTATTTTTGTGACAGCCGAATAAAAAGTTTTAATTTTGAGATCGACTTTTCAACATCAATGCCCTGCGTCTGCATTACGGCATTATATTGGTCATGCACGATGCCGTGTTGGGCTTCCTGGCGGAAAAAGTTTTTGATGTCTGCCTTGAGTTGAGGGTCGGTGACCTGCTTTTCATAGTTGCGCACCGACTGAATAAAAAACCGCTCTCCATCAGGAAAGTGAATAGACAGCGCGTCAAAGAAGCGCGTTAACACGGGATCATTATCGTTCCAGAAAACGGGAACGTCACTTAAGGCAAAGCGCGGCTTGCGTGGCTGGATATTGATCATATGAGTCATGGCGAGAGTTTCCTTGTAAAGGCATCGAATGTCTGTAAACCTGCTATCACATTTGACCTTGAGCAATATTTTTCACCTTGGTCAGGCACAGCAAATATCACACAAGAATTCAACGGGTATTGGTCAAATGACCAAATGCATATTTTGAATATATTGGTCGATTGACCAAATGTCAAGCCTGTCCTCAAAATTTGATAGAATGAGTTAACAACGCAGCAGGTGAGCCAGATCATCTTTGACATCGAATATAGCTACCAGACCTTTTGGCAGAGGTGTTTTTTTAATGTTAGTTTTTTTACATTAGAGTGTGTTGACGTTTGAAAATATTGATTGCAAATTGGAGGCAGACTCAGAGAATTAAAGCTCTCCCCATCCGAGTCCACCATGCCACGCTTTATGCTGAACGACCAACATTGAGCAAAGATTTCTCCTATGCTCAAGCAACAGGACATTGATCACAAACCAAATTTACGGCTCACCGTAGAAGCCATGCTCTACAGAATGTGGGTGAAATGTCCATGGCTAGACCTACCTCCTGACTGAGTTTGGTCAGCAGCCTAATCTCTACAAAAGATACAACGACTGGTCAGCAAAAGGTTTTTTCCAAAGCATACTCAGGGTTTTATCTACTGACTCTGATATAGAGTAGGGGTTATGGATAGCAATTACGTCAAGGCACATCAACATAATGCACGTGCTGCAACTCACGATCAGGAGGCGATTGGCTTAAGTCGAGGTAGCAAGACAAGTAAGATCCATCTTGCCGTAGATGGGTATGGATTACCCATCGTGTTTGCGATCACGGGTGGTGAATTACACAAAGCCAAAGCTGCACCTGACTTGCTCTCACAGGTATCTATCGATGCCATTCTGATTAACATCTGAATCAGCGTAATGCAAATCTAGCCTGATGTAGTTTTAAGCTACCCCATCAACGCCTGTACCGCAATCGACTCATCCGCCAACCGCAGTGGATCGACCGCCGTACCAGCCGTGATCAGCTTTTTGCTTAGCATAAACTCCTGCGGACGATTCACACAATCCGCCGCAATCAGGCGACCCGCCTGCAAATAAAACGCTGCAAAGCTACGCCTTTGCTGCACATCACCCCGAATCACGATCTGATCATACCCCTGACTGAGTCCCGCAATCTGCAACTTTAGATCATACTGATCTGACCAAAACCAAGGCAAACTCTTCGAGGTCCGCTGTAAGCCACACAAGGTCGCCGAGGCAATTTTGGCCTGTTCATTGGCGTTTGGTACCGACTCCAAGCGCATCCGCCGCTGATAAATCGGATTAAACGCATTGGCACAATCCCCGATGGCCACAATCTCTGGCGCACTGGTACGGCAATACTCATCAATCACAATACCATTGTCCACCTGCAAGCCCGCGTCCAGCGCCAACTCGATATTCGGTACAACCCCGACCCCGATGATCACCAGATCTGCATCGAACATCGAACCATCGGCACACAGCACCGCTTGCGCCCGCCCCTCACCCGTGATCGCCGTGACCGACACACCGGTATGAATCGTCACACCCTGTTCGCGATGAATCCGCGTATAAAAGTCCGACACTTCCGGTGCAGTTACCCGCTGCAAAATCCGCTCGGCGGCTTCCAAGACCACCACCTGCATGCCCTGCTCGGTCAATGCGGCGGCTGTTTCAAGACCGATATAGCCACCACCGATCACCACTGCTTTGCCGTTGGGTTGTACAAATGGCTGGATAGCCTGTACATCGCTGATATTTCTAAGATAATGCACACCTGCCAAATCAGACCCAGCCAGCGACACCGTCCTGACTCGTGCACCGGTACACAGCGCCAACTGGTCATACGCAAGCGTACTGCCATCTTGTAGTGTCACGCTGCGCGCTGCCCGATCAATCGCAACCACCCGCCCGTGCCGAAATTCGATCTGATTTTTTTGATAAAAAGCGGCTGGCCGAATCAATAACTCATCGACCAGTTGTGCACCGCATAAAAAGGTCTTGGACAACGGCGGTCGATGATACGGCAAATACGGCTCATCGCCGATCACCACAATCTCGCCCTGCCAGCCATCTGGCCGCAGACTTGCCGCCAACTGCGCCGCAGCATGACTTGCGCCAATGATGACGATTGTTTGCATATGAATTCACTCAGTTCATGGTTGATGCACAGCATCAATTGTTGCCGACGACAGTTGCAAAATGCCTCTGTCGCCTATTTTGATACCTACGCTTTGGCAGTCAGTTTGACCATCATCTTGGCATAGCCGCGCACAAAGTTAGACTGCACCAACTCTGGCTCACCCAATACCTCAATATTGTCGAAGCGAAGCAATAACTCCTCCCACAGAATCCGCAACTGCATCTCGGCCAAGCGATTGCCCATACAGCGATGCACACCAAAGCCAAATGACAAATGATTGCGTGCACCTTTACGATCAATCAAAAACGCATCTGGCTGTTCAATCACCCGCTCGTCACGATTGCCCGAGGCATACCACATTAAGATCTTGTCGCCCTTACGGATGGTTTGGCCGTGCATCTCGATGTCTTGCTTGGCGATGCGACGCATATACGCCAGTGGGGTCTGCCAGCGAATGATCTCGGACACCATATTTGGAATCAGGCTCGGTTGGTTTTTCAGTTTGACAAACTGCTCAGGAAACAGGTTCAGCGCATATACCCCGCCGGTCATGGAGTTCCGCGTGGTGTCATTCCCACCGACAATCAGCAAGGCCAAATTGCCCAAAAACTCCATCGGACGGTGAATCAAATCCTTGGTATCGTCATTGCTCAGCATTAAGCTAATCAAATCAAATCCCATCGGCTCACCTGCCGCTTGCTGAGCCGCCTTGGCATGCCACAGCGCGGCAAACTGCTTGGCCATATCAGCGGCGGCATTAAAAAGCACATCGTTGTCGCTAATCTCACCGCCCGTGGCTTCTGCGCTGCCCGCCAACGTATCAGACCAGTACACCAGCTTGTGCCGCTGTTCATACGGAAAATCTAACAAGGTCGCCAGCATGCGTGCGGTGATTTCTTTGGACACCCGCTCCACCCAATCAAACGGCGTATCGAGCGGCAAATCATCCAAAATCTCTTGTACCCGACTGCGGATCAGCCCTTCCATTTCTTTTAAATTTTTCGGTGCGACCACACCTTGTACCGCTTGACGCTGCACATCGTGCTTAGGCGGATCCATTGCAATAAACATTTCCACATCCAGTCCGGCGGGCGGCTTGCCAATCACAATCACCGGTTCCGCCGAAAACAGCTCGTGGGATTTGTCCACGAACACAATATCGTCATAACGGGTAATCGACCAAAATGCACCGAATGGACTGCTTTTTTGGTAATGAACAGGACGCTCGTCGCGTAGCCGCTTAAAGTATGACTGCCATTGATGCTGTCGATATAAAAACGGATTGCTCATATCGATGTCTTCGAGCTTGAGCGTGGCAACATCGGGGATTGGCTTTTCTACAAAATCAGGGAACGGTTGCGCCTGTGTCACCCGTTGCTTGACCTTTTGGAACACCTGCATGCCTTTCACTTGTAAATGCATGGGTATCGGCAGCAGGGCTGAAATTTGGTTTAGTGTGGCTTGCATGTTTTTCATGATTCATTCCTCAATGATGATGCTTAACAGCTGTTGAAATCTGCCGTCACTACATTTGAAACTCAGGCAAATGCACCACCATGCCATCCATTGCATCGGACAATTGAATCTGGCACGCCAAACGAGACGACGCCGTACCTTCTGGTACCATCTCTAGCATGCGCGCCTCTTCGTCATTGGGCTGTCCTGTCGCCGCCAGCCAAGCACCGTCAACGATCACATGACAGGTTCCACAAGCACATTCGCCACCGCAATCTCCATCAATGCCGGATACGCCGTGATCGATAGCCAGTTGCATCAGCGACTTGCCCGCTTCGATGTCAAGTACGGTGGCGGTACCGTCATACTCGATCAATGTAATTTGACCCATTATTACTACTCCTGTGTGGTATACGGTTGCTGGTGACGCCGATGAAAATAGCCATCCCTCTTTACTCATAATAGACATGTATCCATACTGCTTACAGGTCTCTTGTTGACAATATAGGGTCATTAAAAGACGATTATGGCGCTGTAGCCCCATCGTCGATTGCATTTTTCTAGTCGATGTTCTTTCATACTGGTCTGTTATTGAGGTGTTTGAGCCATGTTGCATCCAAGTCTGCTGACTGGTCTCGCCAGTACAAGTGAATCTGCTAATATCCCCTGTAGCTATACCCGTCTGATTGGCCGAGAGCTGGACTTGCAGGCGCGTGACCTACCTAAACTATTAAAATTCACCACGCTGACCGCTGAACAACTGATGCGTGACGACACGATGATCACGGCCAGCCAACAGATTCAAATCTTACAAAATAGCTTGGAGTTGTCCGCATCCGATCAGTTTGGCTTGCGTTTAGGGCAGCGGCTCACGCCGTCAACACATGGCTCGATGGGCTTTTTAATCAATAGCAGCCCGAACTTATTGGCCGTGTTACAAGCGTTTCAAACTTTTTTGCCGACCCGTATGAGTTTGATTAGGCTCGAAACACACACCAATGCTGAGTGGACGACCTGCTTGATTTTCTTTGAGCAGACCTTGAGTCATGCAGTACATCGGCTACTGTCCGAAACTGTTGCGGTGATTTTTTCGGAATGTGCCGAATTTATTGTTGGACGACCGCTGACCGAGGCGGTGATTCAGTTTAGCCATCCCGCCCCCGATCATCATGCCTGTTACGCGGATTATCTTGCCGGTACCTATCAGTTTGATCAGCCACAACTGTCGATCCGAGTGCCGACCGAGTTGTGCTTGATTGCCAATGCATCCGCGCAGCACGATAGCTATCTGCTGGCGATGCAACAATGCGAAATGATCCTCAACCGGCTCAAGACCCAACAACACAGCACCACCTACCAAGTGCAAAAAGCCATGCTGTCCTATCCGCTCGGGCAACTGAGTGAAGAGGATCTGGCTGCAGCCTTGTTTATGAATAAGCGTACGCTGGCCAGACGTCTGGTCAAAGAGAACACGAGTTACCGGCTGATTCGAGATCGGATTTTATCTGAGAAAGCCAGTAGTTATTTACATGACCCTCAAATATCGGTCGAGGCAATTGCCAGCTTACTGAATTACCACGACTCTGCTAATTTTCGGCGCGCGTTTAAACGCTGGTTTGGTGTATCACCAAGTGCTTATCGGCGAAAAATCACCCATCGGCAAGAAGAAAATGACCTGAGAGAATGAGGTTGTTCGTATGATTGTTAATACGTTGAAACATCAATACGCCCTAGAAAAATACCTTAAAACGCTATGTCAGAGATGGCAATCATATGGCAGCCCTCCACTTCCAATCCGATAACCTCAACTCAACCCAACGCTTGCAACCCGCTGTGAACTCTGTAGAGGTTTTAATTCCCATTGCAGCCCATCCACCGTCAATGTCTTCAGTTA
>NZ_JAOCLL010000040.1:0-8745 GCF_029845285.1 Acinetobacter sp. GD03645
GTGTCAACAGACCCCTAATTCCATGATGGCTAATTGGTCAAAATGATACATAATTACTTGACATATTCTGATATAAAACAAAGTAGTGGAATTATGTTGAATACCTAGTAAATCTGCTGACATTCTAGTAGTTGCTTTCATTACTTAATTTACGTCTAGTTATCTTTATAAAAGGAGATTAGCTTGTTGTTCTACACTACTATAAACCCCAAATATAAAAATCCCCCTTACGTGCTAAAGGGGGATTGAATATGATCCTAACGTATTTTAGCGAGGAAACGGCCTAAACGGTTAATTGCCTCACGTAACTCATTTTCCGCAGGTAAAAATACCACACGGAAATGGTCAGGCGTTGGCCAGTTAAAGCCCGTGCCCTGAACCAGCAAAACTTTTTCAGCCTTTAATAAATCCAGCATGAATTTTTCGTCATCTTCAACTGGGTAAATTTCTGGGTCAAGTTTAGGGAAACAGTACATGGCACCATCAGGTTTAACACAACTGACACCAGGAATTTCATTCAACATTTCCCATGCAATATTGCGTTGTTCATATAAACGCCCACCTGGACGGATCAGGTCATTAATGGACTGATAACCACCCAACGCAGTTTGAATGGCATATTGCGCCTGATGGTTGGCACACAGACGCATGGAAGCCAGCATATCCAGACCTTCGATATAGTCTGCCGCACGCGCCTTGTCACCTGTAATCGCCATCCATCCAGCACGGTAACCCGCAATACGATATGCCTTTGATAAACCATTAAACGAAATACATAACTGGTCGCCTGCCAGTGCCGCCAATGCGACATGCTCGATTCCGTCATAAATGATTTTGTCGTAAATTTCATCGGCAAACAAAATTAGGTCATGTTTCTTTGCCAGGGCAACAATCTGTTCCAATACATGGCGAGGGTAGACTGAGCCTGTCGGGTTGTTTGGGTTAATCACCACAATCCCACGCGTATTTGGCGTGATTTTGCTTTCCATATCCGCAATGTCAGGATACCAGTAGTTCTCTTCATCACATTTATAGTGAACTGCCGTACCCCCTGAAAGGTTGACTGCCGCTGTCCACAATGGGTAGTCAGGCATTGGCACCAGCATTTCATCGCCGTCATCCAGCAACCCCTGCATCGCCATCACGATCAGTTCAGACACACCATTGCCAACATACACGTCATTGACATGCATATCAAAAATGCCTTTCTGCTGGTAATACTGGCAGATTGCCTTACGCGCAGGGAAAATACCTTTGGAGTCAGTGTAGCCAATCGCATTTGGCAGGTTTAAGGCAACGTCGTTGATAATCTCTTGTGGGGCTTCAAAACCAAAAGGCGCAGGATTGCCGATATTCAGCTTGATGATCTTATGTCCTTGCTCTTCCATTTCATTGGCGGCGCGTAATACTGGTCCACGAATGTCGTAACAAACATGCTCAAGCTTAGAGGATTTTCTGATTTCTCTAGTTCTAGTGCTTTGAGCTGAGTGGGGAATAGCAGTATTTTTAGACATAGCTGGATTCACTTTTGCATATCGGTATAAATAACTTTTAAAGGTTTCAACGGTAACCAGATCAAGATCATGCTGATCTCTCAGTAATTCAACAATTTTTTCATGGGTAAAACCCGATTGTTGATATTGTCTGATGGTTGGCAATAGGTTTTGAAAAACCACACTTTTCTTTTGCGACATTTTTTGTCCTGTACAGCAGACAGCAGTGTGGTATCAGCATAGCATCATCTTTGCTTACTTGAAAGATAAACCTATAAATAAAATGCTCACCATAAAACCTATTTTGCTTACTATTTGCTATTTGTGCGGTAAATGTTTAATTTGTTATAAATTTTGCAGCGATAGACTAGAGTTTTTATTGGGAATCGCGTAAATATAAAAACTGATCACCAAATACTTTTAAAAAACAGAATAAAAGGAGCAGGTCATGGGAAAAGTCAATAAAACTGACAGAGAATGGCAAAGAGAACTGTCACCAGAAGAATATCGGATTACCCGTCAAAAAGGTACAGAGCCTGCTTTTACTGGACAATACTGGAACAGTAAGCAGCAAGGAACATACGTGTGCCGTTGCTGTGGTGCGGAACTATTTTCCTCGGACACCAAATATGACAGTGGGTGTGGCTGGCCGAGCTTTTTTCGACCACTTGACAGCACTGCAATAGAAGAACACGAAGATTTGTCGCATGGTATGGTCAGAACGGAAATTGTCTGCCATGATTGTGACGCGCATTTGGGGCATGTATTTGAGGATGGCCCGCAGCCGACAGGATTGCGCTATTGCGTTAATTCGGCATCACTACAACTTAAAACACAAGAAAAGAACGACGAGGAAACATATCCATGAGTAACATTTATCAGTTTGAAGCTGAATTGTTAGAGGGAGATATAAAGGCGCTCGCCGACTATAAAGGCAAGGTCATGCTGATTGTAAACACTGCAAGCAAGTGTGGTTTTACCCCGCAGTTTGCAGGACTTGAAAAACTCTATGAAAAATATAAACCACAGGGTCTGGAAATTTTGGGGTTTCCATGTAACCAGTTTGGTGGGCAGGATCCAGGAACAAATAAAGAAATAGGGGCGTTCTGCCAACGTAACTATGGGGTCAATTTTCCAATGTTTGCCAAGGTTGATGTAAAAGGGCCTGAAGCACATGCCATTTTTCGTTTTTTAACCCGAGAGGCGAAAGGTATTTTGGGAAGCCAGAACATTAAATGGAATTTCACCAAATTTCTGGTGGGGCGTAATGGTGAGGTTTTAGGACGTTACGCACCGACCACCAAGCCTGAAGCTTTGGAGGCGGATATTGAGAAAGCATTAAAGGCATAGAGCAGAGATTAAACGATGAGTCTTTGCTTAATCAATATGAATCCAAAGCTTTTATTGCTAAGAAAAAACATATGGATGGTTGCTACGCTTTGTATAGGTTTTTCCTCTTTTTCTCATGCAGAAGTGTATAAGTGTGAGAATGCGGGGAAAATAAGTTATCAACAGAGTCCATGTGAAACCAAAAGTAAGTCAACCAAAATGGCGATGAGTTCCGCATCTCCAAACTTATGGACAAACTTAAAAAGTGGTTTGAGTGTTGCTGAGGTTCAACGTATGGTGCCACAAGCCAAAAATGGGGATTATTCCTCTCTGAGCAATGGTGCCCGTGGACTATTACAGGTCAGTCCAGTCAATGTTGCAGGAAAGAAATTTGCCGCAAATTTCTTTTTTCTAGGGGATAGGTTTCACCGTGTTAACTTCTCTGGGCCTATGAATGATTCAAACGAATCAAATTTAAAAGCATTTAACCAGATATTTGAGGGTTTTCAATCCCGATATGGTGTAGCTGCAAATAGGCGTGTAGCAAATGAATATGGGCTTTCCGCTCGGGCTGAGTGGAAGTTACCTACGGGAGAGGTTTGGATAGTTGTAGTGCCTATTACTGCAACCACATCCTTACTTAACTTTGGTTATTTTCCAAACTCGAATTAAATTCTTTATTTGGAAATCCCCTAAAAAAAGAGACGATTATAAAATCGTCTCTTTTTTGCTTTATAAATTTGGAGATTTTACAGCAGTAGGTTCTCTTACTTTCCTCAACCCATGAAGCTTACGGTTAATGTCATCAATAAAGGTATAAACCACAGGAATCACTAGTAAAGAAAGGAATGTACTGGTAATCAGCCCACCAATCACCGAAATTGCCATTGGCGCACGGAAGCTTGGATCAGTTCCAATACCTAATGCAATCGGTAACATGCCTGCACCCATTGCCAGCGTAGTCATGATAATCGGGCGGGCACGTTTATGGCAGGCATCAAGCAAGGCATTAAAACGCGAATAGTCTCGTTCTTTCCTCGCAATAATGGCGTAATCCACCAAGAGAATTGAGTTTTTACTTGCGATTCCCATCAGCATGATCAAACCGATTAAGCTTGGCATTGAAAAGCTACTTTTTGCCAAAAGCAAGAGCACGAAAGCGCCACCCAAAGACAGCGGTAATGCAACCAAGATGGTGATCGGTTGTAAAAAGTCCTTAAATAAAAGCACCAGCACCACATAAATACACAGTACACCCGTCAGCATTGCCAAGCCAAAGCTTGAGAATAATTCCTGCATCACTTCAGCATCACCGATATTGGTACGTTTTACTGTCGGTGGTAGATTCTTCATGGTTGGTAATTGATCAACTTTCGCTGCAACATCACCCAAAGGCTGGTTGTTGAGTTCAATATTAAAGTTGATATTACGCAGACGATTGAAGCGGTCGATCTGTGATGGTCCACTTTCAATATTCACATCGGCAATTGTACCTAGCATGACAGGACCATGACTACCCTTGATCATGAGGCGTTTAATCAGTTCCTGATCCTGACGGGCAGCAAGAGGCAATTTAATCACCACAGGCACCTGACGCTGTGAAAGGTTGAGTTTTGCCAGGTTTTGGTCAAAGTCACCCGCAGTTGCAATTCGCAGGGTTTCAGCAATATCGTAGGTGGTCACACCTAAATCTGCGGCTTTGGCAAAGTCAGGGCGAATCACTAGTTCAGGACGAATCAGTGCCGCACTTGAGGTAATACTCCCAATGTTTGGAATGGTGCGTAATTCACGTTCCAGTGCGCGGGCTGTTGACATCAATGCTTCAGGGTCATCACCTGAAAGTGCCAGTTGATATTGGCTATTATTGCCCGCCAGACCGACCTGAATCCTAGCTCCTGGCAATGGTGCCAAACGTTGACGAATCTGGTCTTCAATGTCTTGCAGGCTGGCACTGCGGTCAGCACGTTCAGTGGTTTGAATGGTCAGAGTCGCTTTACGAGGTTCACTAGATGCACCACCAGCAAAGGGGTCACTTCCTGCTGCACCTCCACCAATGGTGGTATAGATGCTTTTAATTTCAGGATGATCCTTAATTAAGCTTCGTGCATATTCTGCTGTTTTTAAGGTATCAGCAAATTGTGAACCTGGAGTCAATTCCAGACGTACCTGCGTTTGTCCAGTGTCTGGTGGTGGTACAAATCCAGTTGGCAATAACGGAATCAGCATAACTGAACCAATAAAAAAGGCGATTGCACCAAATAGTGTGATCCAGCGATGGTTTAAACACCACGTCACCAGACGCATATAGCCACGCATGACTTTGCCATCTTTAGCACGGTCTTTAGCTAAAGTCGCTGTACCTTGATCATTGGCAGGTTGGTCAGTATCTTCATGAGGTTCAACTTTGCCGACCCAGGGTTTAAGGATATAGGCAGACATCATTGGGGTAAGCAAACGTGCCACGAGCAAGGAGGCAAAAATTGCCAATGCTGCTGTCCAGCCAAACTGCACAAAGAATTTACCAGCAATACCACTCATAAAGGCGGTAGGTAGGAATACAGCAATTAGGGTAAATGTGGTGGCAATCACGGCAAGCCCAATTTCATCGGCAGCTTCCATTGCCGCTTCATACGGTGTTTTACCCATCCTGAGATGCCGAATGATATTCTCAATCTCAACAATCGCATCATCGACCAGAATCCCGACCACCAGCGACATTGCCAGCAAGGTAACGGTATTGAGGGTGAAACCAAAAAAGTACATCCCAATCAGGGCTGGTAAAATCGACAATGGCAGGGCAGTTGCGGCAATGATGGTTGCACGCCAATCACGTAGGAACAGCCAAACGACTAAGATGGCTAAAATGGCACCCTCATAAAGCAGGGACATTGAGCCTTCATAGTTGTCAGCAACGGGTTTAACAAAGTTAAATGCTTCGGTGATTTTAATGTCTGGATGTGCAGCCTTGAGTTTATCCAATGCCTCGACCACGCCCTTTTCAACATCAACCTCACTGGCACCCTTACTACGGGTAATTTCAAAGCCAATCACAGGCTGTCCATTCAGCAATGCAGCAGAACGGCGTTCGGCAATACCGTCATGAATGGTCGCAACCTGATCAAGGCGGATATGACGGCCATCACTGAGTGCAATATCCATTGCCCCAATTTCTTCGGCTGTTTTTACCGTTGCAATGGTGCGAATGGACTGTTCACTGCCGCCAATCTTGGTTTGACCACCTGATGCATCTTGCTGGATTAAGCGCAGTTGTCGGGTAATGTCAGTTGCTGTTGCATTCAGTGCCAATAATTTTTCAGGGTCAAGTTCAACCTCAACTTGACGGGTAACACCGCCCACACGAGCGACTGCACCCACACCCTTAACCTGTAGCATGGCGCGGGCAATATCATAGTCCACAAACCATGACAGAGCCTCCTCATCCATTTTTGGCGACTGGATGGTATAGGTTAGAATGGGTGAGCCTGAAAGGTTGATTTTACTGACAATTGGGTCACGTAAATCGGCAGGCAAGTCTGAACGCACCTGAGAAACCGCATTACGAACGTCATCAACCGCCTCTTGCAGCGGTTTTTCCAGTTGGAACTCGGCTGTAACGGTAACCACACCATCCTGAATATTGGTGTACTGGTTTCTTAGACCTTGTAAGGTTGCAATTGAATTTTCAATTTTACGGGCAACTTCAGTTTCCAGCTGTGGTGGAGCAGCACCTGGCAGGGCTGCGGTCACAGTCACCATTGGCAATTCAATATCGGGAAATTGCTGTATTTTCATCCATTTAAAACACATTAAACCCGTCAATCCCAGCATAATAAACAATAAAATGGCTGGAATAGGATTACGGATTGACCAGGCAGAGAAATTCATTTTAATTCCCCTGTGTGGTCACAAGTTGTTTGGTCAATGGCGTATCAGGAATGTCTTTTGCGACAGTCACTAAATCACCATCGGTGAGGAAACCTGTACCAGACGCAACCAGTTTTACATTTGCAGGTAAGTCCAGAATCTCAACACGATCAGCCAAACGTCGTCCAACAGTCACTTTTTGCTGTGCCACACGATTGTTATTACCCACAATAAATACATAGGCAAAACCATCACGTAACAACAAGGCTGTTTGTGGAATGGTCAGTGCTTGTTTCTCACCTAAATCAAATTCGCCTTTTACAAACATGCCCATACGAACCGCCTGAGTGGCTGGCAAGTCAACATAGACTAATCCATAGCGGGTTTGTGGGTCGATCACAGGGGCAATCATCCGAACCTTACCTGTAATGGCAGGCTGGGCAGGGTCAGGCGAGAAAATACGTGCATTCATCCCTTGCTTGAGTTTATACAAATCCGAAGTGGTGACTTCTGCACGCCATTCCAGACGATGATCCCGAATCAGGCGGAACAGTTCCTGTCCAGTCTGGGCCAAAGAGCCGACAGTTGCGGTACGGGCTGAAATCACGCCATTGTCAGGTGAGATCACCTGAGTTTGTGCCAAACGTAGTTGATTGCTTTCAATCTGTGCTTTGGCTGCATCAAGTCTAGCTTGGGCAGTGGCTTGCGAGGTTTGATATTGAGTCGATTCCTGAGCCGAGATTGCACCTGTATTCTTAAGCTGCTGAATCCGTTTATTGTTGGTCACGGCATCAGCCAGTACAGCCTGTGCTTCGGCATAGCTGGCTTTAGCCGCCGCCAAATCGGCACGTATGGTATCGCTGTTAATTTCTGCCAAAACCTGTCCGCGTTTAACCTCATCACCGACATTCACATTGACGCGGGTAAGGCGCTGACCAGACAATTCACTCCCAATCACCACTTCTTGCCATGCTGCGATGTTGCCATTTGCCGTGAATGTCTGTTTCCAGTTTTGCTGTTCAGGTTGAACGACCGTCACCGTTAAGGCAGCTTTTTGTTCGGTTGTTTCTGCATTGTTTGGTTTTTCTGTCGCAGCGGTTTTGTTTGAGCTGCCTGACTTCCAGAGCAGGAATGCGACAAGCAACAATACAATCACGATTGCCAAAATGAACCAAACTTTTTTCTTTGTTTTCTGGGGAGTTTGAGAAGTCATCTTTCCATAGTCAATTTAAATTGATGGCTAAGTATAGACGAAGATTTCAACCGATGGTTAAAACAGAAAGATGAATATTAGTTTTGAATCTGTATCTTATTTTTTATGTAAAAAATACAAAATCTAATGCCTGCCCAAAGCGTTTGATTTATAAAGTATAGAGTATATACTAAATGTATATAGCAGATTGGAGAGGTGGGATGATTACATCTATATTTATGAATAATCGTACACAGGCAGTACGCTTACCAAGTGTCTACCGTTTTTCAGAACAGACACAAAAAGTGTTTGTTCGCCAAATGGGAGTTGAGCGTGTAATTAGCCCAGTAGATCAGGTTTGGGATAGTTTTTTTGATAATCCAGACTTAACTGTGTCTGACGATTTTGAGCGTGGAGAACAGCTCAATAGCGAGCGTGAGTCTTTTTAAATGCTGAAATATATGCTTGATACCAATATCGTTATTTATGTCATAAAACAAAAACCGCCGCAGGTACGAACCAAATTTAATAGCGTTGCCACACAGCTTTGTGTAAGTAGTGTGACTGTTGCCGAATTGATTTATGGTGCTGAAAACAGCCAATACCCTGAAAAGAATCTATACATCGTTGAGAATTTTCTTTCACGGTTGCAGATATTGGATTATGGTCTGGAAGCTGCGATTCAGTATGGAAATATCAAGGCTATTCTTAGAAAAACTGGGCAGCTCATCAGTGATAATGATTTACATATTGTTGCCCACGCGCGAAGTAAAGGTTTGATATTGGTGACCAACAATACGAAAGAGTTTGAACGTGTGCCTGCATTACAGTTAGAAAACTGGGTCGGATGATAAAAATCCCCAAAAT
>NZ_JAOCLL010000041.1:0-4937 GCF_029845285.1 Acinetobacter sp. GD03645
AATGTCCAACGGATGATTGCCCAGAACGGCAAACCTGCGGCAAAGAAAATACCGCCTATTGCACATAACCCCGACCATGTTAAAAGGTAGTCATGCATTTCAAAGTACTGAATCAGGAAACCTCCTCCTGCAATACTGCCCACCACTGTGGTAATCAGGCTCACAACCCATTCACTGCGGGTTCTCGGCATCCGTGTCATCACTACAACCAGATACACCAGTGCAGCTGATAAAATCATAATCCCCAACAAAATAACCATTCCGTACATCTTGATGGCTGCCGCCATTCCAACACCACTGCTTACTGGCTCTGCCATTTTTCATTTCTCCAAAAAAGAAAAAACCGCATTTAAGCGGCCTATTTATTTAATTAAGTCTATACTTCGATTTGATATACAACGCCTGTGGGCGCACTTCTCTTTATTTCATTTCCACTGATATAAACTCGGTCTCCCACGTTAAAAACTGTTGAACTGGTACACAGCACAAGCCCTGTGCCATCCACAACTAAAACCTTGTAGTTCGGATGGTCCGCACTCTGTACTGTCGCTATAAACTCTGGATTCTTGGGTATTAATTCCAAAAAACGGTTGAAAACATTACTCACGGTTCACCCTCTCCACTGATACGGTCTGGTTCACAACATCATGCGAAAATGACCCGCTGACACCATCACCTACACCCCACCAGTCTGCATTGAACGCAATCAGTTCACCTGGTGTACATAAGCCGACCTGTGCTGACACGGGCATCAACAGGCTATGGCTTTCAACCATGCCAGCCTTGGCTAAAACTGCACGTCCCTTTTCATGCATGGCGCTTACTGATGTGAGCAGTGGATTGTTAATCGATTCCTGAAGAACATCACCAGCCGTTCCGACCCGTTTCACCTGCCCTGTGTCACCATTGCGGTCATTGGTAAGGAAAACCCCGTTGTAGTCGGGATACATTGCATAATCTGTTGAGAGATCAGTAACCAGGGATTCAGGAATCACACGGTCATATTCGGCTATATCAATTGCATCCCAAAATGTCTTTTTATAAAGTGGCTTGATCGTCAGCGTGTTGCTGTCAGGTTCACTGTAGATAAAGCCACCTGCCGCATCAGCAATCAGTTTAATCGCCGCAATCGGTGTTAAATTTGAGTAGCTCAGACTGTTGGCAGGTAATACCCAACCCAATGCATCAATCAGCTGCCAGTTCAACACGATATCGCTACTCACTCGGTCTAACTCAGCTTGCACCAGCTGTACTGATGTTCGCTCATTCTCCTGTGTGAATGATCGTGTTGGCGAATAAGGCGCATCAAGCAAGGCTGTGGGACTGCGGCCAGACAATTTATAAACATCCTTTGCAAACTGTCTCGAGCGTGAAATGTTTTCAAGCAACATGCGGTGCTCATTGCCATTGATTAATATTTTGAGAATCACAGGCTGGCCGTCCACTGGATCCAGTTTTGATTTTTCATAAAACGGAATGGTCAGGTTGTAGGACCAACACCATGAGCCACGGTCGCAACGGTAGTCACCATTGTTGACCTGTATTTCCTGCCCGTTATCCAGACGTGTCACTTTTAAATCATTCACGATATACCACCAGTCAACAGGCGCCAGACTCGGAATACAGTCATCGGCACCGAAATTTAAAACAACATTGTGAGAATCAATGTCATGACACAGACAGATAAAGTTCAGGTCGGTGGACCCGACATATTCAGGCTTTGGCTGTGGTTCAATTGGATCTACTTTAGACTTGCGGTAATAAACAGCCCTTGCCACTTCCCAGGGAATCGAATCAGTCGTGACCAGTTCCAGTCCCTTGTCATGCCTGAACGTAAACCGCTTTTCAAACACTTCTGCGACTTCATGACTAAACGTAAATTTCCTGCGTTTCCTGATCATTTCATCCCAGTCAGTCTCCCGATTGATCAGCAGCTTTTCAGCCTCTTCAAAAACTAAAGTTCTAGCAATAAAACGTTTATCGTTCTCTTGCCACACGATTTGATAATCACTCGAGAGCTTTGTTGATTCTTCAAAAACTGATTTAACCGATTGCTGAAGAAATGTGGCTTTGTCAAAACCAGCCGTGACTGCATTTGAAAGAGTAAGTCCACGCTCAAAAATAAAGGCGCTGTTGTGCGCCTTAAATCTTGCTTTTCCATATCTGACATGACTTTCAATCAATGCAGGCAAAGCCTTTTGATAACTAAAAACACTTAAATGATTAAGTCCAAGCACGAAATTAATATCAAAATGCGTATTAATCGAAGAGCTAAATGCTGCATGAATCACAGCATCAACCGAACAGAATTGATTTGAAACAACTGCAGTGATTTCAGCATTAAAATCTGTCGCAATCACACAATCAATTTGTGCAACACTGCCTTGTAATGTTGTAATTTCAGGGATAAATGCTGTTGCAACAACCGCATCAATACTCGCTGTAATAACCTCATTTGCACCGAAATTCAGAACGACATTGTGCCCATCAACTATGCCTGCGACTTCATTGAAGTTTAGGTCAACATTATGGCTATCAGGTGGGATGTAATTTGACACATGCACACCTCATTTAAGTCGATGGTCTAAGCACAATTGAATTGATCATCAGGGTACTTCCAAGCGCCAAGCTAGGATTTGCCAATGTAATATCCGTACCTACCGTAAAATCTGCCACGGCATCACCATTACCATTGTATAAACGCGCCCATGTTGCTGTGCCTGCCTGCGTCACAGTAGCGGTATCCGTCGGATATAACTCTATGCTGTCTGCATTGAGTTGTTTAAAACATGGTTCGGGAAAATTCAGCGTGACTAACTTATCACCTGAGCTGGCAGCAACCGCAACACTTGCAGGCTTTGTACCTTTATAAAATGAAAAAGTAGCATTGCTACTACCTGTATCTAAGAAATTTGCCAAGGCTTGTAATTGGGCCAAGCCTGCGGCCATTGATGGGATCACACTCATTTCGGCACCACTAAGTCCGCAATCACTGCGTTATATTGATTAAGTGGATGATGGGCAATAATAAAAAATGTGCCCATCGCTAAATGATCAAACTCATAATTTCCTGAGCTGTCGGTTAAAACCTCATTGATCAATCTGCCTGTCAGACGCTCAAACAGCCGCACACGGCATGGAATTGGGATATTTGTCTGTTTGACTTGCCCTTTAATTGCCAAGCCATTTAATAAGGTCAAAACTCCATCTGCATCGCTGGTGCGCGTGGTTTTAATCGCTAATTTAATAAGTACCGTCATAAGCTACCCAACCCCATAACAAGCTGTCCAGAACTGGTGTTACTGGTGACATTGATTGGCAAATATATTTGTGATGACTTAGTGAACGGGGTTAAATGGGTAAAGGGCTTTACCTGAAAGAGCCAATGCAGATTGGGAATCATGCCCCGATATATAGATCCAGTTTCAAAAATAAATGTTGGCGCAAAAGGGATGTTGCCCGCATAACTTGTGACCGTTGCCGTTGTTCCTGTCATTGTTTCTGCGAAGTTTGCAAACGCAATGGTTGATATGCGCGCAGTGCCTGGAACTCCAGTCATGTCGTATTTACGCTGCAACAACAGACTGTTTTGCGTGCCACGGGTCAAAGCTATAGTATCGCCTGGATAAAGCGATGCGCTTGCATTTACATATGCATAAGTACATGACAAAAAAGTATTTGCGCTATCTGTGCTGAGCGCACTTTCAAATGACCCAAATCCATAGGACAGCAGATCAGTATTGGATGTAACAGTAGAATTAAAGACATAAAACCAGTCTTTATTCCCCACAATCACCCATGCGCGGTTTCCCGTTGCAGGTGCAGCAGTATCACTGACCGATGTTGTAGGCACGCCACTTCTTGCGTAATACCATTTAGCCCAGCCATTGGTTGCGGTAGATCCGCTCCCTGTACCTGTCCAGTTTTTATCTGGTAAGGCACTATCATACGGCGCTTGAATGCCCACCAAGGTATCAATGCCCGTCATATCCTCAACAATGCCAACCTTTGCAAATTTTGCATAGGTAGATGTGTATGCGGCATCAAGTGCATCGACTACACGCAAATATGGACGTGATGCAAGCAAGGTGTTCGATGAGCGGTATGCCGCCTTACCAGTTCCATTAAATGGTTTTAGCCAGCCAATAGGTGGCAATGAACAGTTAATCGTACCTGTTGCGGTTGTCACACTCGGTGCAGCAGCAAGCTGGAAAGTGAGGGTGTTGGCATTTGGCACTGTCAAAATACGGTGCTCACCGTTGTATTCGGTTTGTGTCGCACCTGCAATCTTGATCACCTGATACTGCATGAAGTTATGTGCAGAACCAAAAGTGGCAGTGACTGTCGTTCCACTAGCTGTAAGTGTTGAAACTGTTTGCGAACCAAAACCATTCACTAAACAGGCATCGAGCACATCAATCATACAGCCGAAATTATTAGATAATTGAGGCGCATTGGTATTTGTATGCACATAAAACTTAATATCTATACTTGCGACCATTTTTCTATACTCAATAAAAAGGGCTGCAATTGCAGCCCATAGGTTTAGTTGTTTATATATCGCGGTCAATATCACCACGAAACATGATCTGGAAGTTATCGCCTAGAACTGCTGGTTCTGACTGTTTTACTGTCCTGATACACCAGATCGGGTACATTGCGGCGATAGTGTTGAATCGCAGGACGTTGCCAGACACCCAGCCACCAGCACCCCAACCCTCTTTTTTAACTTGAAAGTACGGCTCACTGGTGACTGGATTAATCGGCATACAGTCAGCATTGACATTACCTGTGCCGATCTGCCCCGATACCTCGCCAATAATCCTAAAGTTGGTTGTATCTATGAACACAATTGCCCAGCGCTCCTGAATCGCACCCTTGTTTGTAACCTGGATTGGATACAAAGCATCATTGTAATTCGGTGTGATCGGCTGGCC
>NZ_JAOCLL010000042.1:0-3632 GCF_029845285.1 Acinetobacter sp. GD03645
TCTTGGTAATTCTCAACAGACCCTAGCCTCATGCCCCGATATGGAGTGGATTTTTATTGATGGCTCCCATGTACATGCTCATCAATATTCTGCCGGCATAGCGAATAATCTAGTTCTAAAAGTGTAGGAGGAAACTCCTCAAAAATAGATTTGATTATTGATGCACATGGCAATCCTATTGATTTCATGATTACCGATGGAACCACACATGATGTTAAAGTTGCACCTAATTTAATATCAACATTAAATTTAAAAGGGACAAAAGTGGTATGCGCAGATAAAGGCTATGATTCAGAACCACTGCGTGAACAGATCAGGAAAACAGGGACTAAAGCGAATATACCAAAGAAAACGAATAGTCAATCGAACACTGACCATATGGACTGGTATTTATATAAAATCAGGCATTTAATTGAAAATATGTTTTGTAGATTAAAGCAATTTAGAGGAATAGCTACTCGATATGACAAGCTCAAAAGAAATTATCAAAGTTCTGTTGCTTTAGCCTGTATATTTTTATGGCTACCTTTATAGGGTTAATTATGAACAGTAAATGTCAACAGACCATAATTCCAAGATCCGCTGTTGTTCTGGTGAAAGTTGACGTTTGCTTGAACCCACTGGATTGGATTCACGAATCCATTTGTCTAAAGTTGAATAACCCACGCTTAATTTCTGGGCGATTGTAGCTATAGGTTCGTGGGAGTTTGAAAGTGCATAATCAATCGCTTGCTGTTTAAATTCAGGACTTGAACAGTATTGCTGCACAAGATAGCCATTTCTTGAATCTCCAAAGATTAAAGTTACGTTATCTTTAGAGGGACGTGCTGTCCATTATTTTGGCTAGGATCATGTCTGTTTTACAATTAATGCAAGCATAATCAGTGTAAAACATTTTGCATGTGACTTGTTCCACTTTAGATATTTGTTTAAGATGAGATGTAACTCATTGAAATGTGTCATCATATTCGTCGTCAGAAAACAAGTATTATGCCATTATTTCAATGAGTTATCTTTTTTGTCGTGTACAAAGTTATATTTTATAAACTCAGCATGAGACCAGTCGAGTAAACTTATCAAACGAAGTATTCATTAATTCTGCTCTTCAAGAGCATCTACATACTCAAACAAGTCACTCATCGTACAGTTAAAGTATTTACATAACTTATCAGCGACTGGTAATTCAATACGTACAGCACGGTCATAATACATACTTGTGAGCGTATTGCGATTGATACCTGTTGCATGCACCACCTCACTTAATTTTAAAATTTTTCTATCGCCCATGAGCCTAGATAACTTACAAGTAATCATATTTAAATTAACTTACAAAAAAATAACTTGCTGCGGGTTATTTTAAGTTGTTGCATGAGTAATACTTTGCTAAAATTAACCTGCAGCAGGTTATTACAACTTATAGAAAGTATATTTTATCCATTTCAAATAAATTATAACTTTTTAAATATAAGGATTGAACCTGCATTAGATTATTTTGTGGAGATGACCGCCGTGCTACCGAATGAGTTATTGATCAGCCAGCAAGCTCGTGACTTAGGAAACCAATTAATTAAAGAAATGAACATCAATAGAAGTTACGGAATGGCTAATTTTCTTGGAGTAAATACTTGCTATGATAATCATCAGGCTGTACTTATTTGGACATTTCAACTTCTTGAAAGGAAACCTACCTTAAACGAATTAGCAGAAATTAAAAAATATTTTCTTTTAATCTTTCCAGATAGTGTTTATCAATTAGCCTAAGTTGTTTTTAAAAATTAGACCTCTTGCGAAAGTAAAAACCACCTCAATATAAATTTCATGAGATATCAGAAATTAAATCGTTTGTTCAGATTCTGAATTCAAACGCTTGGTTGGTGTACCTCGACAAGTTTTTACTGAAATGGTAGAGGTTTTAGAAAAAGCAGAATCACTCAAAAAGAAATCAGGCCGTCCTCATACTTTAGATATAGAGGATCAGTTGTTATTAACTCTCAATTATAGTCAAACCGCTTAATTACTCATACACTCGTTAAAGAAACGACTAAAAAGCTTATCTATTGAGTTAACCAACCATTTTTTCCTTTCACCCATGCCCACATTTTTTCAATAGGATTAAGGTCAGGACTATAAGGTGGTAACCAAAGTATTTGATGCCCATGTTGGAGAGTTTTTCTATATAAAAGTATGATAATCACCTAGCTATTACTTAAATAATCACCCCACCACTGCATCATTTCAGTCCGCTGGGTTAAATAGTCAGCGTGATTATAGCTGGCACGGGTACGGTTCTTATCAATATGTGAAAGTTGTGCCTCAATCCAGTTATCCTGGAACAAACCTGAGTCATTCAAAATGGTACTAAAAGTAGAACGTAATCCATGAGAAGATAGTTGATGTTTGCCATACCCCATCTTACGTATGGCCATATTTAATGTATTAAAATGAATCGGTTGATTATGTTTGCGAGGGCTAGCAAAAAGGTATTTTTCACCGTATGACCACTGCATGACGTCTTTCAAAATCTCTAAAGCCTGATTTGAAAGTGGAACTAAAAAATCTGGAATCTCATGGCCTAATATGACTTTTCGTCGAAACTGTTTAATATGCAAGGCAGGTATTTTCCAGATTTTTTCATTTAAATCAAAATGATGAGGCTCAGCCAATAACAATTCAGCCCCTCGCACGCCAGTATGTAATTTGAACAGCAGTGCTTTTTTAATAATCGGATGGGCATCCAATTTTAATAAATTTTTCTTAAAATCTGATATATCCTCCGCTTTCAAATACGGATAATTCTTCTTGATTTTACTGTTAATGGCGATTTTATTTAAACCATGCGCGATGTTGAATTCACAATAACCCATCGCTACAGCGTAGTCATAAATTTGGTTCAAATAACTACAAGCTTTCTTGACAGGTTCTTTTACTTGGCGTCCCTCTATTTTTTTGATTACTGAAACCAGGTCATAACGCTTGATGTTTTGAAAAGGTAAATCTTGAAGGTCTGGATAAATATCTTGCTGTAAACATCTTTCTGCTAACTGTAGTACACCGCAGCGGGGTGAATCATTAAATGCATTTTTCAGTTTGAACTGCAGCCACTCCTCCCCTACCTTACGAAAGGTGATGACATTAGAGACAGTATCATGCTCAAAACAATAATTATTGTCTTTAAAGTCATCTTTGACTTGTCGTGCCTTTTTCAGCGATAAATCAGGATAAAGCCCCAACTGAATGCGGCGACGTTTTTTTGTTTGTGGATCTGTATAGCGATAGCACCAAGATTTTCTTCCAGTCGGCTCAATCTTCAGGCTAAGTCCATCTTCATCGGATAAAAAACAAGTTTTTTCCTTGCAATGAGCTTGGCGAACTTTAATTTCAGTAAGACTCATGAAATTTAAATGAAACCTATCAGCGGATTGACGAGATCCATTATATCAAAATAGAAGAAAATATATATGATGCGTACACTACGCATCATATATATTTGTAATATATTGTTTTATATATTTAATATTTTAAGTATTTGTATTTTAGTAACCATTATAAGTACCACCTCTTCTTTAAGTTCCCAACAACTCACTTTTTCTGTCATCAATGTTAAATAAGTCTTGTGCTTTAAATTCTTAGAT
>NZ_JAOCLL010000043.1:0-3364 GCF_029845285.1 Acinetobacter sp. GD03645
TAGGGGTCGTCTCAGGAAACGGAAAATATAGCACGCTAAGGTTTTTCAATTGCGCGCAATGGCCTAAATTTTCCACCACCTATCTTGGCTTTGCTTCGCCATAGATAATCCCCAGTTAAATTGATGTGCTCCCACCCCAGCGGTGACAGATATTGCAGCAAGGTATCATCGACTGTGCGACCATGCCCTCGTAGGGCGTTAGTCGCTCTCTCTAAATAAACCGTGTTCCACAATACAATGGCGGCGGTCACTAGATTCAAGCCACTGGCTCGATAACGCTGTTGCTCAAAGCTTCGATCTCGAATCTCACCCAATCGATAAAAGAAAACGGCGCGCGCTAATGCATTACGGGCTTCACCTTTATTTAATCCAGCTTGAACCCGACGGCGTAGTTCTACGCTTTGCAACCAATCCAAGATAAACAGTGTGCGCTCAATACGCCCCAGCTCTCGTAATGCCAATGCCAAACCATTCTGTCGTGGATAACTACCGAGTTTACGTAGCATTAGCGACGCTGTGACAGTCCCTTGCTTGATTGATGCGGCCAGACGCAAAATATCGTCCCAATGAGTACGAATCTGTTTGATATTCAGTGTGCCGCCAATCATGGGTTTAAGTGCGGCATAGTCTATGTCTGACTTTGGAATATAGAGTTTCGTATCGCCCAGATCACGAATTCGTGGTGCAAATCGAAACCCTAGCATGTGCATGAGTGCAAAAACATGGTCGGTGAATCCAGCCGTATCGGTGTAGTGTTCCTCGATGCGTAAATCAGACTCGTGATACAGCAGCCCATCAAGAACATAGGTTGAATCACGAACGCCCACATTGATCAGCTTACTGCTAAATGGTGCGTATTGATCAGAAATGTGTGTATAAAATAACCTTCCAGGCTCTGCGCCATATTTTGGATTGATATGTCCTGTACTTTCAGCTCTGCCACCTGCGCGGAAGCGTTGGCCATCTGATGAGGAGGTAGTGCCATCTCCCCAGTTTTCAGCGAAAGGTTGTTTCAATTGAGCATTCACCAATTCGGCCAATGCCGTTGAATAAGTTTCATCACGGGTATGCCAAGCCTGTAGCCATGAGAGTTTGGCATAAGTTGTACCAGGACATGATTCGGCCATTTTCGTCAGCCCTAAATTAATTGCATCAGCCAGTATGGTCGTGAGCAATAACGCTTTATCCTTCGCAGTGTCATCCGTTTTCAAATGAGTGAAGTGTCGAGTAAAGCCTGTCCATTCATCGACCTCCATTAATAATTCGGTGATCTTGATATGTGGTAACAGCATTGCTGTTTGGTCAATTAAAGTTTGGGCTGTATCAGGAGCCACGGCATCGAGAGGTGTTATTTTTAGACCAGATTGATTGATCATCGCATCAGGCAAATCGTTGGTCGCTGCCATGCGATTAATGATTGCTAATTTCTGCTCCAATAGTGAAAGGCGACTTTGCAAATATAGATCACAATCAGTAGTAATGGTTAGAGGTAACTCATTGGACTGTTTTAGCTGATTAAATTTATCAGCAGTCACTAAATACTCATCGAAGTCTTTGAATTGGCGAGAGCCTTGTACCCAGAGATCCCCAGCCCGTAGCGAGTTTTTAAGTTCAGATAACACACATATTTCGTAATAGCGGCGATCAATACCATCATCGGTAAAGACTAGTCTTGCCCACCGTTTTTTGATAAACGCTATTGGAGCATTAGAGGGGATTTTTCGTGTATTATCAACATTCATGCTGCGGAGCAACTCTACAGCGGCAAGCATATCTTTTGCTGCTGGGGCAGCACGCAATTTAAGTATGGCAAGAAGTTCTGGCGCGTAACGGCGTAAAGTTGCATAGCTCTCGCCAATTCGTGGTAAAAAATCAAAGTCTTCGGGTTGCGCCAGTTTTTCTGCCTCAGTAATACTTGCTGCAAAAGCATCCCATGAAATAACAGTTTCGATGGCGGCAAACGGATCACTGCCATTTTGCTTGGCATCTAGCAAGGCTTTCCCGATAAGCCCATACAAACGCACTTTGTCGTTGATCGCTTTACCTGATGATTGAAATTGTTGCTGGTGTTTATTTTTTGCGATAGCAAATAGCTTTCCAATAATGCGATCATGCAGGTCAATAATTTCGTCGGTGATCGTGGCCATACTCTCCACAACGATTGCTACCAAAGTGGCATATCGACGTTGAGATTCAAATCTGGCCAAATCAGCAGGAGTCATTTGCCCACCTTCGCGAGCAATTTTCAGTAAGCGATTTTGATGAACGTGTTTTCCAATGTCTTCAGGTAGATCGATGGCTTGTAAGCACTTCAGCCGCTCAATGTGCTCAAGCATGTACTTTGAGTTTGGTTTAGCTGGTGACTGTCTAAGCCACCCCAATATTGTCAGTTTGCTGCCCTCTTTACGGTTCAGCAAAGCATCTATATTTTGACGATGAGTTTCTGAAAGTGAGCTCGTCAAAGCAGTATAAATTATGCGGTTGGCAGATGTGATTGCTTCTGCGCAAATACTATCAATTGCATTTATAGCTGGCAAAAGGACTGATTTTTGTCGTAAATTTTCAACGAGAGTTGTGGCTAAAATAAGACCTTTATCTGTCTGAAGGGACAAATCCACCATCATATTGACCGATTGCCGATAGTCACTCAAGGTGAATAGTTTGAACCCAAAAACTTTTTTCAATTCGGCAATATGTTCTCGTCTTGTTTGCTCGCGCTGACCATAATCATTCCAGCAGTCCACTGATATACTAAGTTGAGCAGCCATCATGAAAAGTAAGGGTTTGAATGGTTCGTCGTTAATACCCAATATCACTCCAGGGTAACGCATGTAGCAAAGTTGAATTGCAAAGCCTAGCTTGTTGGATGCCCCTCGATGTTGATGGACTATGGATTTATCAGAATCACTCAGAGTGTAATGCTGAAGCATAAAAGCTCTATCATCTGGAATTTCGAACAGGCTTCCCAATTCCGTGGACGACAAAATAGAATGGCGCGGCATGGCTCATTAGTCCCAAATAAACTAAACTATTAAAGGTACATTATTTTGTACCGCCACGCTTAGCTTTGCGCTGCAATTTCGCAAGGAGGTTCAATTGGGACAGAATGCGGCCATTTATTGCCGAGTATCAACGAACGATCAGTCCTGCGAACGACAGGAATATGACCTACGTGCCTACGCCAATCGTTGCGGCTACGATGTTGTCGGTGTTTGGAAAGAAACTGCATCAGGCAGTAAGGATGAGAGATTGCAAAGAAAATACTTGATGACCATGGCGCAATCTCGTGAAATCGATGCCATCTTGGTGACGGAATTGACACGCTGGGGCAGAAGCACCGTGGATCTCGTACAGTCATTACAAG
>NZ_JAOCLL010000044.1:0-3156 GCF_029845285.1 Acinetobacter sp. GD03645
GAGTTTAACGGATTAGCTGTTGAGTCTGTTTTAGTGTTCGTAGTTTAACTAGTTTCTACACTAAATCAAGTTATTTGTATCGAACCTAGCTTGATACAACAACTGTTTGGGTGTTGTATAGTCAAGCCTCACGAGCAATTAGTATTGGTCAGCTTCACACGTCACCGTGCTTCCACACCCAACCTATCAACGTCCTGGTCTCGAACGGCTCTTTAGAGGACATAAAGTCCTGGGGAAATCTTATCTTGAGGTAGGCTTCCCGCTTAGATGCTTTCAGCGGTTATCCCTTCCGAACATAGCTACCCGGCGATGCCACTGGCGTGACAACCGGTACACCAGAGGTTCGTCCACTCTGGTCCTCTCGTACTAGGAGCAGATCCTCTCAAATTTCCAGCGCCCACGGTAGATAGGGACCGAACTGTCTCACGACGTTCTAAACCCAGCTCGCGTACCTCTTTAAATGGCGAACAGCCATACCCTTGGGACCTGCTTCAGCCCCAGGATGAGATGAGCCGACATCGAGGTGCCAAACACCGCCGTCGATATGAACTCTTGGGCGGTATCAGCCTGTTATCCCCAGAGTACCTTTTATCCGTTGAGCGATGGCCCTTCCATACAGAACCACCGGATCACTAAGACCTACTTTCGTACCTGCTCGACTTGTGGGTCTCGCAGTTAAGCGCGCTTTTGCCTTTATACTCTACGCGTGATTTCCGACCACGCTGAGCGCACCTTCGTACTCCTCCGTTACTCTTTAGGAGGAGACCGCCCCAGTCAAACTACCCACCAGACATGGTCCTCGCCCCGGATTACGGGGCAGAGTTAGAACCTCAACATTACCAGGGTGGTATTTCAAGGACGGCTCCACTGGGACTAGCGTCCCAGCTTCAAAGCCTCCCACCTATCCTACACAAGTAAGGTCAAAGTTCAATGTCAAGCTGCAGTAAAGGTTCACGGGGTCTTTCCGTCTAGCCGCGGGTACACTGCATCTTCACAGCGATTTCGATTTCACTGAGCCTCTGCTGGAGACAGCGCCGCCATCATTATGCCATTCGTGCAGGTCGGAACTTACCCGACAAGGAATTTCGCTACCTTAGGACCGTTATAGTTACGGCCGCCGTTTACTGGGGCTTCGATCAAGAGCTTCGCTTACGCTAACCCCATCAATTAACCTTCCAGCACCGGGCAGGCATCACACCCTATACGTCCACTTTCGTGTTTGCAGAGTGCTATGTTTTTAATAAACAGTTGCAGCGGCCTGGTTTCTGCGGCTGCCAACCGCTCAGGGAGCTAGTCCCATCACCGTCAGCAGCGTACCTTCTCCCGAAGTTACGGTACCATTTTGCCTAGTTCCTTCAGCAGAGTTCTCTCAAGCGCTTTGGTCTACTCGACCTGACCACCTGTGTCGGTTTCGGGTACGATTCCTGTGTAACTGAAGCTTAGAGACTTTTCCTGGAAGCATGGTATCAGCCACTTCACTGTACAAGTACAGCTTGCTATCGACTCTCAGCATGGAGCACCCCGGATTTGCCTAAGATGCATGCCTACTGTCTTCCACCTGGACAACCAACGCCAGGCTGACTTAACCTTCTCCGTCCTCTCATCGCATTACACAGAAGTATTGGAATATTAACCAATTTCCCATCGACTACGCCTCTCGGCCTCGCCTTAGGGGTCGACTCACCCAGCCCCGATTAACGTTGGACTGGAACCCTTGGTCTTTCAGCGAACGGGTTTTTCACCCGTTTTGTCGTTACTCACGTCAGCATTCGCACTTCTGATACCTCCAGCAGACTTCTCAATCCACCTTCATCGGCTTACAGAACGCTCCCCTACCACTTACGCTAATGCGTAAATCCGCAGCTTCGGCACATAGTTTTAGCCCCGTTACATCTTCCGCGCAGGCCGACTCGACTAGTGAGCTATTACGCTTTCTTTAAAGGGTGGCTGCTTCTAAGCCAACCTCCTAGCTGTCTATGCCTTCCCACATCGTTTCCCACTTAACTATGATTTTGGGGCCTTAGCTGGCGGTCTGGATTGTTTTCCTCTTGACTACGGACGTTAGCACCCGCAGTCTGTCTCCCGGATAGTACTCATTGGTATTCGGAGTTTGCATCGGTTTGGTAAGTCGGGATGACCCCCTAGCCGAAACAGTGCTCTACCCCCAATGGTATTCGTCCGAGGCGCTACCTAAATAGCTTTCGGGGAGAACCAGCTATCACCAGGCTTGATTAGCCTTTCACCCCTATCCACAAGTCATCCCCTGGCTTTTCAACGACAGTGGGTTCGGTCCTCCAGTTAGTGTTACCCAACCTTCAACCTGCTCATGGATAGATCGCCTGGTTTCGGGTCTACACCCAGCAACTATACGCCCTATTAAGACTCGGTTTCCCTACGGCTCCCCTATGCGGTTAACCTTGCTACTGAATGTAAGTCGCTGACCCATTATACAAAAGGTACGCAGTCACCCAACAAAGTGGGCTCCCACTGCTTGTATGCATGCGGTTTCAGGATCTATTTCACTCCCCTCACAGGGGTTCTTTTCGCCTTTCCCTCACGGTACTGGTTCACTATCGGTCAGTCAGGAGTATTTAGCCTTGGAGGATGGTCCCCCCATATTCAGACAAGGTTTCACGTGCCTCGCCCTACTCGTCATCATTGTGTGTGCCCTTTCGTGTACGGGAATATCACCCTCTACGTTCGCACTTCCCAGAGCGTTCCACTAGAACACACACAACTTAATGGGCTGCTCCCCGTTCGCTCGCCGCTACTAAGGGAATCTCAATTGATTTCTTTTCCTAAGGGTACTGAGATGTTTCACTTCCCCTCGTTCGCCTTATATTCCTATGTATTCAGAATATAATACCTACCTTATGGTAAGTGGGTTCCCCCATTCAGAAATCTCCGGATCACAGGATATTTGCCGCCTCCCCGGAGCTTTTCGCAGGCTATCACGTCTTTCTTCGCCTCTGACTGCCAAGGCATCCACCACATGCACTTAATTACTTGACTATACAACCCCAAACAGTCGTTAATACCTACAAGTAGTATTACCAACATTTCAGTTTGACGCACTGTGCACTTAAGCACCGTACAGCTTCAATCTAAATTCATATACCAAAACGCTTGATTCAGTGTTTTTGCTAGTTCTCATTT
>NZ_JAOCLL010000045.1:0-2407 GCF_029845285.1 Acinetobacter sp. GD03645
TTGGATGCTTAAGCAAGCATGAAAAAATCTATATTTAATATAGGAATATAAAATTTACCTTAAATTTTCAATTTCTCTAAACATTCCAACCACCGATCAAAATGCGAACATTGCCTACGCATTTGATCAAGGCCAATTTCAGAAGCAATAATTGTCCCTTGTACAACTTTGTTATAGTCAGGAATTAAGGACAAAATCCGCTTAGATGGTGCAGTTTGTGGACTATTATTGATTTCTTCTGGAGATGAAAAATCACCCTTAATTTTGACAAGCTCCTCAACTATCCTTTCATCATCAACCCAATCACCAAACTTTTCAGGCTCAGTAAAGAGTAAAGCTTCAAATTCATGCAACATGATATAAGGAATAAAGTTATTCTCGTTAATATCAAGCTTTAACGCTTGCTCTAAAAATTCAACTTTCTGAAAACAGTTGTTGATTCGCCTATAGTCAGGATTTTCTTTATTTGGGAAATCACTTGGTAAGGCATACAAATCAAAAAAAGTGGTTACCCAAGCATCTGCATCTTGACGGCATAATTTAATAATTTGAGGTTTAACTTTTGCATAGCTGACAATTCCACCTTTATGTCCACGGCTGGTTGAAACAATAATGGGCTGGATAAAAATATTGTGATAAGCATATAAGGGCGTAATTACCTCATTAATAAATGATTCTTCCGTTTGCCCTTCTACTAAAACATAGATACGTTTCATCGGTTTGGTCTCCCACCGATGAGGTTCTTTTTCCATAACTCGCCTAGTGAATAATCTTCTAACCAAGTTGCTAATTTTTCAACATTTAACCTTGAAAAATGAGAACTACCTTTTATTTTATCTACTACGATTAGGTCTTCTACTGTAAATTCATTTAATAATTCAACAGATTGCGTTGAAATAATAATCTGATGTTCTATTGCAGTAGACTTAATCAGGTTTGCTAATACATTGATTGCATAGGGATGTAAACCTAATTCAGGTTCATCAATCAATATAGTCGCTGGCATGAACTCATCAGGTTGCAGTAATACAGTCACTAAGCAAATAAACCTCAGAGTACCATCAGACAATGCACTTGCAGTAAATGGCTCATCTTGCCCAACTTCTACCCACTCTAATTGGATTCTCTCTGGGTTTGTTACAGTTGGACGTAAATGAAAATCGCCAAAGAAAGGAGCAACCAAGCGTATTGTTTTAACAATACGCTTATAGTGAGATTCATGCTGTTGCTTTAAACGATAAAGGAAAGCAGCTAAATTTCTGGCATCTTGTCTTAGATATTCATTGTCACCAATATTGTGAATTTGCTTGACCGTTGCTGTAGAGCTAGTATCGTGAAAATGATACAACGTCCAACTCATAATTGCTGGAATAACATAATGATAAATATTGGTTTTATTTTTTTGATCTTCGATATAACTCTCAAAATGTCCACTTTTTGCTCTCCACTCACCATGAACATTCCACCATAATGCCTCTCGCTCAAACATCATGCGGTTATCCTGAGTAGGTACTAATGAGAACTTATAGCCATTATTGCCAAAGTACAATTCCCCTTTAAGTCGTTCAGTCTTTTTTCGCCCAAAGTGTAAAACTGAATCTGGACCTCCAGATTCACCAACTGCCAATTGCAATTGTTCATCAATAATTCTACCAATCAATTTGAAAAAACTGATCAAATTAGACTTACCTGCGCCATTTGCACCGATCAATACATTCAGTCTATTCAGCTTTAAATCACATGTTTCAATTGACTTGTAGCCGTCTATTACAATACGTGAAATTTGTTTTTCACGAATATCTTCTGTCATGTTGTTTTCTTCAAAATTAATATGGGATCAAGAGCATTGAGAAGTTTTACTCTCATCTTTGGGATTAAATCATAACACCTAAAACTAGATAGATGTCTTACTCTATACCGCTAAAAGACAATACTATAAATTAAATATTTTCTATTTACTTTGGCTAACTTTTTAGACAATAGAACCATCAATAAAATTCACGACATAAATTGACGTACTCAACCAAAAATACCAATAGACCATTTCAATCAATGATAGACTACTCAAAACTTCATCGACTTTTATACTCATTTCATGAATAGCGTACTTGCGAATATTGACCAGATTCGACAGTCATACTCCACACAGACCACTTCCCAGCACAAAGCAAGCTTAGGACAATACTTTACGCCTACTGAAATTGCCGTTTTTATGGCATCATTATTTGAGCTTAAAGACAAAGAACAGTACAAAATTTTAGATGCAGGAGCAGGTATCGGTTGCCTAAGTAGTGCTTTGCTCCAAAGGATTCAAGACACCTACCCTCATAGTTCTTATGATGTAACCACAGTAGAATTAGATCAACAACTCATTAATACACTTCAGCATAATTTAGAAATGTTTGAG
>NZ_JAOCLL010000046.1:0-1717 GCF_029845285.1 Acinetobacter sp. GD03645
CTGGTTGATCGATCGATAAATTATCATTGATTAACTGGATAAAATTTCTCGAAGTTTATTTGAGCGAATATATAAGTCAGTAATTGATGAGCCAGAATTGGCACCTTGTCTTTAATAAGGTGCAAAATGATTTTAACTGAAGAGTTTGATCATGGCTCAGATTGAACGCTGGCGGCAGGCTTAACACATGCAAGTCGAGCGGGGTGAGGTGCTTCGGTACTGATCCTAGCGGCGGACGGGTGAGTAATGCTTAGGAATCTGCCTATTAGTGGGGGACAACATTCCGAAAGGAATGCTAATACCGCATACGCCCTACGGGGGAAAGCAGGGGATCATTTGACCTTGCGCTAATAGATGAGCCTAAGTCGGATTAGCTAGTTGGTGGGGTAAAGGCCTACCAAGGCGACGATCTGTAGCGGGTCTGAGAGGATGATCCGCCACACTGGGACTGAGACACGGCCCAGACTCCTACGGGAGGCAGCAGTGGGGAATATTGGACAATGGGGGGAACCCTGATCCAGCCATGCCGCGTGTGTGAAGAAGGCCTTTTGGTTGTAAAGCACTTTAAGCGGGGAGGAGGCTCTTGAGGATAATACCCTTGATGAGTGGACGTTACCCGCAGAATAAGCACCGGCTAACTCTGTGCCAGCAGCCGCGGTAATACAGAGGGTGCGAGCGTTAATCGGATTTACTGGGCGTAAAGCGTGCGTAGGCGGCTGAATAAGTCGGATGTGAAATCCCCGAGCTTAACTTGGGAATTGCATACGATACTGTTTGGCTAGAGTATGGGAGAGGATGGTAGAATTCCAGGTGTAGCGGTGAAATGCGTAGAGATCTGGAGGAATACCGATGGCGAAGGCAGCCATCTGGCCTAATACTGACGCTGAGGTACGAAAGCATGGGGAGCAAACAGGATTAGATACCCTGGTAGTCCATGCCGTAAACGATGTCTACTAGCCGTTGGGTCCTTTGAGGACTTAGTGGCGCAGCTAACGCGATAAGTAGACCGCCTGGGGAGTACGGTCGCAAGACTAAAACTCAAATGAATTGACGGGGGCCCGCACAAGCGGTGGAGCATGTGGTTTAATTCGATGCAACGCGAAGAACCTTACCTGGCCTTGACATACTAGAAACTTTCCAGAGATGGATTGGTGCCTTCGGGAATCTAGATACAGGTGCTGCATGGCTGTCGTCAGCTCGTGTCGTGAGATGTTGGGTTAAGTCCCGCAACGAGCGCAACCCTTTTCCTTACTTGCCAGCATTTCGGATGGGAACTTTAAGGATACTGCCAGTGACAAACTGGAGGAAGGCGGGGACGACGTCAAGTCATCATGGCCCTTACGGCCAGGGCTACACACGTGCTACAATGGTCGGTACAAAGGGTTGCTACCTAGCGATAGGATGCTAATCTCAAAAAGCCGATCGTAGTCCGGATTGGAGTCTGCAACTCGACTCCATGAAGTCGGAATCGCTAGTAATCGCGGATCAGAATGCCGCGGTGAATACGTTCCCGGGCCTTGTACACACCGCCCGTCACACCATGGGAGTTTGTTGCACCAGAAGTGGGTAGTCTAACCTTAGGGAGGACGCTCACCACGGTGTGGCCGATGACTGGGGTGAAGTCGTAACAAGGTAGCCGTAGGGGAACCTGCGGCTGGATCACCTCCTTAACGAAAGATTGATGGCTAGTAAGAATCCACAACAAGTTGTTCTTCGA
>NZ_JAOCLL010000047.1:0-1468 GCF_029845285.1 Acinetobacter sp. GD03645
TGATCTGACCCCAATAAGTTGGACGGTTTGATTAAGCAGGTTTTAAGGACTGTTTTCTGTACTCTACAGGACTCAGTCCTTTTAATTTAACCTTGATTCGTTCATGGTTGTAATAGTGAATATATTCTTTCACGGTTTGCTCTAAATCATCAACTGTTTTAAATTTTTCACCATAGAAACATTCAGATTTAAGTATTCCAAAGAAACTCTCCATAGATGCATTATCTAAACAATTTCCTTTTCTTGACATACTTGGAGTTAAACCCTTCTCTGCCAGTTGATTTTGATAGTAAGCCATCTGATACTGCCAACCCTGATCAGAGTGCACGATAGGCTTCTCGTTTGATTTAAGCATGCCCATAGCATCTTTGAGCATATCTTTAACTAAGCCAAACAATGGTCTGCGTTGAGTTTGAAAGGCAATAATCTCACCATTAAACAAATCCATGATGGGTGACAGATAAAGCTTTTCTCCTCGAACATTAAACTCTGTTACATCAGTAACCCATTTCTGATTTGGTCTTTCTGCATTGAACTGACGCTGCAACACATTCTTGGCAATTTTACCAACTTGCCCCTTATATGAACGGTATTTGGCAACCCTGATACGTGATTTAAGCTTCATGCACTGCATGAGTCTTTGAACACATTTATGGTTAATCACTAATCCCATATTTTTCAAGGCAAGAGTAATTCTACGATAACCATATCGCCCCTTATGCTTATGATAGATTATCTTAATTTGCTGTTTAAGATCACTATATTTGTCATCAAGCTTTGATCGTTGCTCATGATAAAAGTATGTGCTTCGTGCCATTTGTGATGCACCTAACAAGTGTCTTAATTTATAGCTTTGCCTTAATTCAGATATGAATCTTGCTGCCGTTGCAGTTCGGCTTGTTCCTGTTCTTTGAGCTTCTGAATCAAGGCTCTCCGCTTTTTTAAATAAGCGTTCTCCGCACGTAGATATGCGATTTCTTCAAGCAGTTGTTCCTGTGTCTTATCACGATCTTCTTGTGATGTTTTAATTCTAGGTCGCTGAGGCTTTGGCATATGTTTGGGGCGTCCTTTAGGCTTAGGTTTCAAACTTTCTATACCGTTTTCTCTATATTGTTTCAACCAGTTGGAAATTGATATTCCCTTATTGCCTATTTCAAAACGTATAGCAGCATCATTTAGTGATAGTCCATCATTCATCACGGCTTCAACAACTTTCATTTTGAAATCTGTCGTATATTTAGCTTTTGTTTCTTTACGCATTAAGCCTTTAATACCATGTTGCTGATAGGATAAAACCCATTTCCTAACATCACTACAAGAAATGTTGAATTTCCCACTTGTCGATCGTTTACCAAAACCAGATAAGTAGTATTGTACAACCTCAAGTTTAAATTCTTGAGAATATTTAGCCATAAAAAAAGCACCCTTCAAATTAGACTAGAATGTCCAACTTTCGGGGTGCAGATCA
>NZ_JAOCLL010000048.1:0-1237 GCF_029845285.1 Acinetobacter sp. GD03645
TGATCCTAGACACTATCGTGGACAGTACTTCCCTCTAAATTCTTAAAATATTTCTGCTCAAAAGCTTCAGGGCTTAACCAACCATTTGCAGAATGCCTTCTGATTCGATTGTAGTAAACTTCAATATATTCAAACAAGACCGAATTTGCCTCTTTTCTTGTAGAAAATACACTGTCATGTACCACATGCCCTTTCAATGTATGGAAAAAACTTTCTGTTACTGCGTTATCCCAACAATTTCCCCTACGTGACATACTTTGTATTGCCTTATTTGTCAGTAATACAGCTCTGAAATCGCGACTGCAATATTGACTGCCTTGATCCGAATGAATCATCAAGCCTGTTGGATAACCCTGACGTGCAAGTGCATAGTTAAACGCATCACATACCAATTGACGATCTATTCGTGTACTTGTCTGCCAACCGACGATACGTCGGCTAAATAGATCTAGCATCACGCATAAATATAACCAGCTTTCCTTCGTTCGAATATACGTAATATCAGTCGTCCAGACCTTATTCGGCTCAGTTACAGTGAACTGTCGATCTAACAAATTTGGTGCCGTTGGCAAACGATGATTTGAATCAGTCGTATGCTTATATTTACGGGCACTTTTACTGTGTAATCCTAGTTTTTTAAGCATTCGACCTATAGTACGCTCACTCATGCTGTAACCTAGGTCATGCATATCATGAACCAGTGATGGCGCGCCTAAACGAGCGTGGTGCTGCCAATACACGGCTTTTAAATCAGAGTAATGCTTTGCTATACGTACCTGACGTTTTTTCCATGCATAGAACCCCGAAGTACTGACACCACATTGTTTGCACAGTACACTGACTTTAACCTTTTCCATTGCAAAGTCTTTGATTACCGTGTACTTCTCTTGCCTTGATCGGTGAGGAAATACACATGCACTTTTTTTAGAATGTCATTTGCCTCTTTGAGCTGTTTGACTTCTTTTTCTAGATCTAATATTCGCTGTTGCTCAGGTGTTAACTGACGTTTGCTTGATCCTTCTGGATTAGCAGTACGAATCCATTTATCAAGTGTCGAGTAACCAACACCAAGCTTTACCGCAATTGATGCTAATGATTCATGTGAGTTCGCAAGTGCATAATCAATTGCTTGCTGTTTAAATTCTGGACTAAAGCGTTTAGCCATGTGTACATCTCCAAAGTTAACGTTACATTATCTTCAGAGGGACAGTGTGTCCATTACTTTGGCTAGGATCAA
>NZ_JAOCLL010000049.1:0-1187 GCF_029845285.1 Acinetobacter sp. GD03645
GGTAATCCTCCCATAAATAACCGAAGTTAAAAGTAGAGGTTAAGCAGCCATCAAAGGTGGTTTGCCTCCATTGGCTTTGTGTGGTCGTTCATGATTATAGAACCACAACCAATTTGTTGCATAGTCTTGCACTTGTTCCAATGTATCGAACAAATGTTTGCTTACCCAACTATAACGCATCGTGCGATTGTAGCGCTCGATATATGCATTTTGTTGTGGCTTGCCAGGCTGAATATAGTCGATACGTATGTCATGCAACTTTGCCCAGTTAACAAATTCATGGCTGATAAATTCAGGTCCATTATCGCAGCGAATCGCCAGAGGTTTATTGCGCCATTCAAGCAACTGGTTCAATGTACGGATGATGCGCAGTGCTGGCAATGATAACCCAGCCTCAATCACCAAACCCTCACGACGATAATCGTCAATCACATTCAGTAAGCGATAACTTCGTCCATCACTTAGCTGGTCATGCATAAAATCTAAAGACCATACTTGATCAGGTCGGATCGGTTCTTTCAGTGGCTCAGGTGCATGTCGTTTCAATCTGCGTCTTGGTCTAATGCGTAAGTTCAGTGCCAACTCACAGTAAATACGATATACACGTTTATGGTTCCAACATTCTTGCTCAATATGGCGCAGATGATCAAAGCATAATCCAAAGCCCCAATCGGTGTGTTGCTCAGTCAGCTCTATCAAATGATGAGCAATAATTTCATTTTCATCTTTTAGCTTTGCCTGATAGCGATAACAAGTTTCACTGATACTAAATACCTTGCAGGCCAAGCGAATACTGATAGCATGATAAGCAACGGCTTGTTGTGCCATCTGCCGACGACAAGATGGCTTTACCACTTTTTTGACATAGCTTCCTGAATGATTTCAGCTTTGAGCCGCTCTTCAGCATACATCTTTTTAAGCTTGGCATTTTCTGCCTCTAGTTCTTTCAGTCGAGTAATTAATGAAGCATCCATACCACCATATTTGGCACGCCATTTATAAAAAGTCGCATTACTCATGCCATGTTCACGGCAAAGAGTGGCTACAGGTGTACCTGATTCAGCTTGCTTCAAGATGGACATGATTTGGCTGTCAGTAAATTTAGATGTTTTCATGCAGAATCTCCTGCTTCTATCTTAAGAGAAAATTCTACTTTTACATCCTTTTATTTTTAGGGGGGATTACCG
>NZ_JAOCLL010000050.1:0-1159 GCF_029845285.1 Acinetobacter sp. GD03645
TTCTGTACTGTACAGGACTCAGTCCTTTTAGTTTCACCTTGATTCGATCATGGTTGTAATAGTGGATGTATTTTTTCACGACTTGTTCCAGTTCATCAATGGATTTAAATTCTTCTCCATAAAAACACTCTGATTTCAGTATTCCAAAGAAGCTTTCCATAGAGGCATTGTCTAAACAATTTCCTTTACGTGACATACTTTGTGTTAAGCCATTCTGTTTCAATTGTTCTTGATAATAATGCATTTGGTATTGCCATCCCTGATCTGAATGGATCATCGGTTTGTCATCAGGTTTTAGTTTATCTATAGCTTTCTTGAGCATATCTTTCACCAATCCAAATACTGGTCTGCGTTGAATATGGAAAGCTATGATTTCGCCATTAAATAAATCCATGACTGGTGATAGATAAAGCTTCTCTCCCCGAACATTGAACTCAGTCACATCAGTTACCCATTTCTGGTTGGGCTGTTCTGCCTTAAATTGACGTTGTAATACATTGTCTGCAATCTTGCCCACTTGTCCTTTGTAAGAGCGATATTTCGTGGCTCTGACACGTGATTTAAGTTGCATAGACTGCATCAATCGTTGAACACACTTATGATTGATCACCAAACCTAAATTCCTCAAGGCAAGGGTAATCCTACGATAACCATATCTTCCTTTATGCTGATGATAGATTACCCTGATTTTCTTTTTCAAATCATAATCTTGATCTTCATGTTTATATATTTGCACATGGTAATAGTAAGTACTGCGTGACATCTTGGCTGCATGTAATAAATGCTTTAATGAGTAGGTTTGCCTTAATCCTGATATAAGTCCTGCAAGCGCTGCTGTTCGGCAGCTTCTTTTGCTTCCTGTTCCAGCCTTAAGGCTTTCAGCTTTTTTAAAAAGGCATTCTCTGCACGTAAATATGCTAATTCTTCCAGTAACTCTTTTTGGGTTTTATCTTGGTCTGCCTTAGAGAGTTTGATCGGTTTAGGCATAAGTTTGGTTCGTCCTTTAGGCTTCGGTTTTAATCCATCTATACCGTGCTCTCGATATTGACGCAACCAATTAAATACCTGTGATGGGCTTTTAAGGTCGAATTTAATCATTGCTTCCCGAGCGGATAAACCATCTGTTTGAACCGACTCTATCACTGCCAGTTTAATTTCA
>NZ_JAOCLL010000051.1:0-847 GCF_029845285.1 Acinetobacter sp. GD03645
ACTAGAGCCATCAGTTGAGTTACCACACAAAACTTACGACTCTAGTCCTTATGTTCGATAGTACCCAATTATTCTGTATAATTGATGATTTCTTTCTAAAATTTGAATCAATTTACTGGAAATTCTTAAAGCAAAATCTTAAATGCCTAAGAGTTCGCCCTGCACAGCTCAGTATTTCTGAAATTGTCTTTATTGCAATTTGGTATAAACATTCACATTTCAATAACTTTAAAGCATTCTTTACGGCACTGAAACATAACTATCTTCATTTATTCAAAAGCCTGCCTTGTTACCAACGTATGATTTACCTGATCAATACTCATCAACTGGCTTTACATGCCTTACATTTCGCCCTGATGAAAGATCAGCAAAGTCCTTATTTATGGATCGATTCAACGACATTGGCTGTCTGTAAAAATCAGCGAATAAAAAGACATAAATCGCTAGCAGCAATTGCAACTCGTGGTAAAAGTTCTATGGGTTGGTTCTTTGGTTGTAAGTTGCATGTACTTATGAATCAGTCAGGTGAAATACTCAGCACAGCTTTATCAAATGGGCATACAGCAGATATAAAAATGGTTGAACAGTTAGTCAAAGGAATGACTGCTAAATTGTATGCTGATCGTGGCTATATTAGTCATGAATTAAAGAGCAAATTAAGAGTACAAGATATTGATTTAATTACCTATCACCGAAAGAACATGAAATGTATACAGTTATCAAAAGCAGATGAATACCATCTGAAACAACGCAATAAGATTGAAACTTTATTCAGTTTGCTGAAAGGGGCGTACAATCTAGTGACGACTAGAGCGAGAAGTGTTGCAGGCTATTTAGCTGGTATTTA
>NZ_JAOCLL010000052.1:0-730 GCF_029845285.1 Acinetobacter sp. GD03645
GTTAATTAAACTCGCGCACAATTGAATCATGGCTTCAAAACTCGTATCTGTTTTACAACTACGCATCGCTATACGTTTAAATTCTTTTAACATACAGAAATAGTTTTCAATGAGATGACGCCATTTATACATAATCGTATCAAATGCTCTCATTACTTTCCGATTAGATTTAGGTGGGATCACCACTTTCACTTTACGTTCATTGAGTTCTTGGATGAGCCAATCTGCATCAAATGCTTTATCCGCTAGTAATGCTTGAAAATCAACAGCTTCGATTAAAGGTTTGGTTTCTACTAAATCGTGATATTGACCAGGCATTAATCGAAACTTAATGAGGTTGCCTAGACTATCCACTAAGGCAAGAATTTTACAGGTCATTCCACCTCGAGATTTACCTATAGACTGTTTGAAAGTCCCCCTTTTGCACCTTGGCCATGTCGATGAACTTTAACAATCGTTCCATCAATCATGGCGTATTCCAAATCAACATCTTCATTTACAGATGCAAAAATAGTTTCAAATACACCAGCTTTCACCCAATCACGGTATCTTTTAAAGACGGTATTCCATTTACCAAAATGAGGAGGTAGATCACGCCATGGACTGCCTGTACGGGCAATCCATAGGACTGCTTCTAAGAATAATCGATTATCTTTTCCACTACGACCTCGATCGGTCACTTTACCTAGGCAAAAAGGTTCCATTTTTGCCCATTGGGCATCAGTAAGTA
>NZ_JAOCLL010000053.1:0-560 GCF_029845285.1 Acinetobacter sp. GD03645
ATCCCAGAGCCAGAGCGTGCGATTGACAAGCCATTCCTAATGCCAATCGAAGACGTGTTCTCAATTTCTGGCCGTGGTACAGTGGTAACAGGTCGTGTTGAAGCGGGTATCATCAAAGTAGGTGAAACTGTTGAGATTGTTGGTATCCGTGATACAGTTGCAACGACTGTAACTGGCGTTGAAATGTTCCGTAAACTTCTTGACGAAGGCCGTGCGGGTGAGAACTGTGGTATCCTTCTTCGTGGTACCAAGCGTGAAGACGTACAACGTGGTCAGGTACTTGCTAAGCCAGGTACAATCAAGCCACACACTAAATTCGATGCGGAAGTATACGTACTTTCTAAAGAAGAAGGTGGTCGTCACACTCCATTCCTTAACGGTTACCGTCCACAGTTCTACTTCCGTACAACTGACGTAACTGGCGCGATCAAACTACAGGATGGCGTTGAAATGGTTATGCCTGGTGACAACGTAGAAATGTCAGTAGAGTTGATCCACCCAATCGCAATGGACCCAGGTCTACGTTTTGCGATCCGTGAAGGTGGCCGTACTGTAGGTGC